>JALOQY010000219.1 GCA_025459285.1 Planctomycetota bacterium
GTCCGCGAGATCCCAGTTCACCACGCGGATGGTTGTCCGGATGTCCGGGGCGGCGGGCTCGAATGCGAAGTCGTCCACGAGGAACCGCCCCTCGGCGCCCATGGAGAAGCGGAGGCCCCGGATCGCGATCGTGCCGAAGTCCCCGGCCTCGACCCGGCCGGAGCCCTTTCCTACCGGGAATTCGCCCATCGAGATCCCGCGCCACTCGAATCCGCTCTCCCCCTCGATCCGGAAGCCGTCGGAGACGAGGAGGCGACCCTGCGCGCGGACTCCCTCGGCGACAACGGCGTCCTCCCCGAGGGACACCCGCGCGTCGAGTGCAGCGAGGTCGAGGACCGCCGACGCGCCGGAAACGCCGACCCGGGCCGAGCCGGAGAGGGAGCAGCGCCCGGTGATCCCCGCGCCGGTGTCCCGCAGGAGGAGCCGGCCGAGGAGGTCGTCCGCCGCCACGGTGGAGGGGGGCAGGTCCAGACTCGCCTCCGCGAAGACCTCCTCGCCGAAGAGGTGGGCGAGACCGCGGACATCGAGGGCCACGCCGGGAGTGAGCGCCCAGCGGCTGCGGAAGGCCAGCCCGTCGCCCTCGGGCGCGAGGTCGGCCGTGAAGCCGGGGAACCGCCGTCCCGCCACGGAAACCTCCCCGGCGCGCACCGTCCCCGGCCCGGCGCTGGCGCCCGTGGGTCCGAAGCGCGCCGGCAGCTCGACGCGCACCCCGGTCAGCAGGACGTCGGGTCCATGCAGGTGCAGTTGGCCGAAGTCGGCCTCGGTCCGAAGGTCCACCACCGGACGCGCGCCCTCCGTCATCGCGACTTCCCCGGCCACGGTGAACCCCTCGAGCACCCCGGAGACGTCCTTTCCCACGATCATGAACGGCCCCGTCCCCTCCACCGCCGCGGTCACCCGCAGCCCTTCTCCCGCGACGAAGCCCGCGGTCATCTCCCGCAGCGCGAGGTAGTCGAGGTCCACCCGGAATCCCTCCGGACCGAGGAGGCGGAGGGGAGCGGACCGGAGCCTTCCGCCGGAGCTGGCCCGCGCCTCGATCCCCGCGGAAGAGGCCGTCACGCGAAGGTCCATCTCCGCCACGAGGCGATCGAACTCCACGGCCCCGGGGACTACCGCAAGGCCCGCGACTTCCGCCGAAACCCCGAGGAGGGGAGCCCCGGCGGACCAGGCGCCGCCCGAGGGCCGGTCGAATGCCGCCTCTTCCTCCAGCACGGCCCGCGCGAACGGCTCCTCCCCCGGGCGGCGGACGGTGGTCGAGGAGCCGGCTCGCAGGCGGATCGCCAGTCCCGTCTCCACCGCCGAGGCGGACGCGCCGAGTTCCGCCTCCGCCTCGAACCCGCCCGGCCCCCCCGTCCGGCCCGCGGCCCGGATGGCCGGCGCCTCGAGCGTCCAGCGGCCGCCGGCGGCGAGGGTGAACCGCGCCTCCTCCTCGACCCGGACGTCCGCTTCGATCTCCTCTTCCGCGAACCGGCCCGCCGCCGTGGAGCCGGGGAGGGCCCGCGCGGTGACGCCCTCCGGGCCATACCCGGCGGAGAACCGGAGGGTTCCCCGGCTTTCGCGGAACGGCCCCGCCTCCACGCCCTCGAAGCGGACCTCGCCGGCCCCGACTCGGGCGCGACCCTCCCGGAGGTCGATGTCGAAACCACCCGCGGCGGCGCACCAACCGACGGCGAGGTCCGGCGGCAGCCGGGCTTCCGCCGGCCGTCCGTCGGCCCGGAAGGTCCCCGCCAGCCGGCGCTCGCCGTCGTACCAGGCGCGCGGGTCGGCCGGGAGGGCGAGATCGCGGACGGCCACGGCGAGCCCCTCCGCCTCCGCGTCGATTTCCGCGACCGCCCCGCGGATCCGGACCGCCACGGCGGTGGCGCCGAAGTCGTCGAGGGAGAGGGACCTGGCCCGCAGATCGAGGTGGGCCTCCGCGACTCGCGCGAGGTCGGTGACCGAGAGCGTCCCCGAGACGGCGATCTCCCTGGCGGTCAGCGGGCCGAAGGCGAGCCGAGGCAGGGCGGCGTCGATCTCCGCCCGCAGGAGGCCGGTGCCGTCCGCGGGGCGGATCTCCCCGGCGAGGCGGAGGTCGAAGCCCTCGCCGCGGGCGCCGAGGCGGGGCTCGATGCGGCCGTCGGGCCGGAACCCGACCTCCCCGTCCACCGCGAAGTCGCGGGATTCGCCGAACGCATCCACGGTGATCCGGGCGCCCGCGAGGACGAGCCGCCGGAGAGGCGCCGGCCCGGGCTCGCCGGGCTCCCCGGAGGCGAGGATCGTGTCGACCGGGCCGAGGTCGAGCCGCCCGTCGTCGTACCGCACGAGGAACCGCAGACCGGAGACGGTGACCGTGTCGATTCGCGGGAGATCCAGTGTCACCCGTACCTCTTCGGCCGTGAGCCGGCCCTCCCGGTCGAGACGGATGTCGCGGATCGTGGCTCCGGCGAGCGAGAGGTCGGCGAGCCGGAACTCCGCGTCGGGGAGTCCGGCACCCACGAGGGCCGCCCGGACCTTCGCCTCGACGAAGGGGGGCAGGGCGTACCGGTAGAGGAGCCCGGCGGCCAGGGCGAGGAGGCCGAGGCCGAGGAGGAAACCGGAGAGGAGCCGCTGGCGTCGGAACATGCGTTCCGTATTATGGAATGACGCGGGGGCCGGCATCGTCCAAATGCATTTGGGAGCCGTGGCCGCCGGTCGATTTACACTGGATGATCTCATGCGAAAACGCCGCTGGCTCCGCCGCGGGGCCTTCTTCCTCCTCTTCCTGCTCGGCCTCTACCTCGTCTTCTGGTGGGCGCTGTTCAACCCGCTCGAAGGGAGCGTGGACAATCTCGCCGCGCTCGTCCCTGACGACGTCATCTACATGCTGCACTCGCCGTGGGGGGGGCTCAGGAGTTCGGAGTTCTTCCGGTCCCACCTTTCCGGCGGCACCTTCGCGGAATCCGCCGAGGACGCGCTCGACCTGGAGCGTTCGCTCTACGGTCCGCTCCGGCAGGCCGAAGAGGAGATCAACGCCAGCGTGCCGGGGTTCCTCGGGAAGTTCAACGCCCTTGACGACATCGCGGGCCGCGAGGTCCTGCTGGCGGGGAACTTCACGGGGGAGGGTGGAACACTCTCCGACCGGCTCCTCAATTCGCCCTGGCTCCTGATCACCAGGATCTCCTTCAAGGTGAAGTTCATGGAGGTGCTCCGGTACGGGTTCGTCCGCGACAAGATCCCGAACCTGAAGGCCTTCCCGAACTACTACCGGTACGACATCGGGACGGAGCATCTGAAGCCCGGCGCGCCGGAGGAGGCCCGCTACCAGTACTTCCGGCGGGTCCGCGACGTGCTGATCGTCTCGAACAGCCGGACGCTCATCGAGAAGGCCGTGCACCTCGGGCTCGCGGGGGGCGACAAGGAGGTCAGCCGCGAGAACCTCGTGGACGGGAACTACTGGTTCTACTACGACCTCCGGACCCCGCCGGCGGAGCCGGGCCTGACCGCGTGGCTCCGGGTGGCGCGCGCCGATGGGGAGCTCGGCGGCGAACTGGAGGGGCGGGACCCCGCGAAACGCTCCGCCACCGCGGATCTCCTCCGCTCCTTCTTCCCGGTGGGGCTGACGACCTCCCTCACGCTCCGGATCGGGGTCGCGGGGTCCGACCGGTTGCCGGTTTCCGGGGCGATCCGGATGGCGGACGCCCCCGATTCGTTCCCGGAGTGGCTCTACTCCTTCCACCACCGGGAGGGGCTGCCGCTCTCCGCCGGTGCGCGTGAACTCGCACGGCTCGCCCCGGCGGGGGACACCATCGCCCTGGTACTCCTCTCCATGCCCGCCGCGGACTTCCTCCGGACGCTGACCAACGCGCTCGACGCGGGCACGGCGGACGTGGTGTTCGGCAAGCCCGGCCAACGGAAGGACGCCATGACTCCGGCGGCGCTCGCCGCGGACCTCGGCGGCTGGTTCGCCGACGGCGTGGGGGTCCTCTGGTCGAGGCTGCCCGACGTGGACGCGATCGACCTCGATACCTGGGAGGGTGGGAACGTCGATCCCCTGCCCGCCCTGACGCTCGTCTTCACCCGGAAGGCGGGACTCTCGGAGGAGGCGCTCCTCGACTACTTCATGCGGAACCACGACCGGTTCGGCTTCGCCGCGGCGCCGGAGCCCGTGGAGGCGCCGGTGGGGAAGCTCTACCGCGCGAAGTGGCCCGTGGACCGCAAGCTCTCCCTCCTCGATCCCGGCCTCGCCTTCCTCGATGACCGGTTCCTCTTCTCCACGAACATCGGCCAGCTGAAGCGGGTGCTCGAGACATGGGTCGGGCGGAGCGGATCGCTCGCCGATTCGCCGGACTTCACCTCCGGGGTCGACGCCGCGTTCCCGGAGGGAAACCTCTTCCTGTTCCTGAGAGGGTCGGCCCTGCTGGATTTCGTCCGGGACCAGCGGTGGCAGCACGCCTTCGACGCGAGCACCTTCAACCGCCAGCGGTTCTTCAACGACACTTACATCCGCCTGACCGAGGAGCATCCGGACTGGGAGCGTCCGAAAGTCACCGAGGAGACCGAGCGCGAGGTGGAGCGCCGGGAGACGCGGGCCCGGGAGGTGGACTTCCCGGCGGCGGTGCAGGCCTACACGGACCGGCTCTTCTGGGGCGAGCCGTTCTCCGCCCTCACGCTCACCTCGGCGGTGTCCGGGGACGGGGCGGGGAGGAAGCTGATCCTCCGGGGGGCGGTGGATCTGCGGCCCGCGGGCGGAGACGCCGGGCGGTGAGCGGCGACCACGATCATCCCCACGGCAGCCACCCGCACGGGAGCGACCGTGGCCGGGGGCGGCTGTGGATCGTCTTCGCCATCACCGCGGCTTTCATGGGCGTGGAGTTCGTCGCGGGACTCCTGACGAACTCGCTGGCCCTCCTCTCCGACTCCGCCCACATGCTGACGGACGTGGCCGCGCTCCTCCTCTCGCTCTTCGCGCTGTGGTTCGCGGGGAGGCCGCCTACGCCGCAGAAGTCCTTCGGCTTCCACCGGGCGGAGATCCTCGCCGCCCTCGCGAACGGCGCCGGCGTCGTGGTGATCGCGATCTTCATCGTGATCGAGGGCATCGGACGCCTCGCGGATCCCCCGGAGGTGGACAGCGGGCCGATGCTCGTGGTGGCCTCGGCGGGGCTTCTCGTCAACGTCGTGGCGGCCATCCTGCTGCACGGCCACGCGCACGCGAGCCTCAACGTCCGGGGCGCGTTCGTCCACGTGCTCGGGGACGCCCTCGGCTCCGTGGGAGCGATGGCCGCCGCGGTCGTGATGCTGGCCACCGGGTTCCGCCTGGCCGACCCGCTCGCCAGCTTCCTTGTCGCGGGGCTGATCGTCTACTCCGCGTGGCACGTCCTCCGGCAGGCGCTCGACATCCTCCTCGAGGGGACGCCGTCCCACGTGGACGCCGAGGAGGTCCGTGCGGCCCTGTGCGCGGTGCCGGGCGTGTCGAAGGTCCACGACCTGCACGTGTGGACGATCACCTCCGGATTCCACAGCCTGACCGCGCACCTGCTCCTCGCCCCGGGTGCCCGCCACCAGGAGGTCCTCGCGCGGGCCCACGAGATGCTGGTCGGCCGCTTCGGCCTCGCCCACTCGACGCTCCAGCCCGAGGAGACCGGCCTTCCCCGCTGCGGCGATTGCCCATAGCAGACTGTCGGGGAAGAGGGTCGCACCGCAGAGACCGTCCCTGGCCCCGACAGGCTCCGATACTTCCCTATTCTTTGGCGGGGGAGAGGGGGCGGCCTAGAATGGGGTATTCGTCGATCCCTGCCGGGATGGCGGAATTGGCAGACGCGCTAGGTTGAGGGCCTAGTGGGGAAATTTCCCCTTGTGGGTTCAAATCCCACTCCCGGCACCATCCCTTCTCCTCCGTTCCCCTTCCGGGGAGCCCTTGACCGCACTCGTCCTCGCGATCTTCATGAGCTCCTCCATCGCGCTCGTGTTCCGGGCGAGCGAGCGGGCCGACCTCAACCGCTACGCGGTGACGGCCGTCAACTACCTCACGGCCTGTGGCGTGAGCGCCGTCCTGCTCTCGATCGCGCGCCGGCCGGACGGGGCGGCTCTGCGGGCGGCCCTGCCGGTGGGCGTCGCCACGGGGCTCCTCTACATCGCCGCCTTCCTCGCCTACCAGGTGGCGGTTCGTCGCCACGGGGTGGCGCGGGCGGGCGCGTCGATACGGCTCGGCATCTTCCTGCCCGCGGTCCTGTCCTTCCTGCTCTTCCGGGAGCCGCTCTCCGGGGCGCAGTGGGCCGGCTTCGCGGCGGCGGCCGCGGCCATCGTCCTCATCGCCCTGCCCGCGGGAGGGCGGGGGGCCCTCCAGCCGCTCCTCCTCGGCCTCCTCGTCCTCGGCGGGCTCGCGGAGTTCGGCAACAAGGTCTTCGAGGTCCGGGGAGCGGTGGAGGACCGCGCGCTCTTCCTCCTCCTGCTCTTCGGCACGGCTTTCCTCGCGAGCCTCGTCGTCCTCGCGAGGGTCCGGCGGCCCTTCGGCCGGCGGGAAGTGCTCGCCGGCATCGCGGTGGGCGTCCCGAACCAGCTCTCGGCGTTCTTCCTGATCCGGGCCCTCGGTGACCTGCCGGCGGCGGCGGTCTTCCCGGTCTACGGTGCCGGCGGCATCCTCGTCCTCGCCCTGGCCGGGGCGTTCGTCTTCCGGGAGCCGCTCCGCCCGCGGGACGCCGTCATGCTCCTCCTCGCCGCCACCGCCGTCGCTCTCCTGGCCGCCCGGTAGGCCCACCCCGGGCCAAATCTCCGGGACAGTCAGGGGGGATGGACCTAGACTCGCGGGGATGCAGGGACGCGCACTCCACGCCGGTCCGGTGCGGATCCCCTTCGCGGAGATCGAGGTTTCCTTCGCGCGGTCGGGCGGCCCCGGCGGCCAGAACGTGAACAAGGTGGAGACGAAGGTGACGCTGCGCTTCCGGCCCGGCCCATCGGCCGCCCTTTCGCCGGAACAGAAGGAGCGGCTCGCCTCCCGCCTCGCCTCCCGACTCACCGCCGACGGCTCCCTCGTCGTCGTCTCCTCGCGCACGCGCCACCGGGAGCGGAACCGGGAAGACGCCCTGGCCCGCCTCGCCGCGCTCCTCGAGGCGGCCCTCCGGCCGCGGAAGAAGCGGGTCCCGACCCGACCTACCGCGGGATCGAGGGAGCGCCGCCTCCGCGGGAAGCAGGTCCGGGGGACCCGGAAGCGCGAGCGCCGTCCCCCGGGGGAGGACTGAGGTGTCCGCCCCGGGGGACACCGGGGCCCAGGGTTGCCGGACCGGATGGCGCAAGTCGCTTCCGGAAAAGATGTTCTGGGTGATCCACCTTTCGGCAAGGCGATTGCTCCATCCCTCCCACTCGATTCCCCGTGGAGGTCCGACATGTCCCGAGCCGTTCTCATTCTCGCCCTCGTCGCGGTCTTTTGCGCCCCGGCCCCCGCGGAGACCTACTGGTGGGGCGAGATCGGCCAGGGCGGCATCGTCTGGATCGACGGGTGGGGCGACTGGGGCGAGGTCGGCTTCTGGTACGAGGACTACTACGTCGACGTGTTCGGCATCGGCCAGGACATGCTCTACATCGAGGAGAACGGCGACATCTGGGCCGAGGACTGGCTCTGGGGCTACATGAACCCCTACGGCGACGTCTACAGCGACGCGCGGGGCTACCAGTTCACGATCGAGTACGACTCCGAGTACGACGACTTCCACCACGACGGCGTCTACGCGTTCGACCCCCAGACCGTGTTCTTCGTGCTGGCCTTCGAGGAGAAGTTCTACGGCACCGAGGCCGGTCTCCACGACGTCTTCACCTTCAACCAGCCGCCCGATGCGCTGATCCGGTGGGAGAAGGCCGGGGCCTGGGACGAGGTCCGTTTCATCCCCGACGTCCTCGACCTCGACGGGGAGATCGTCGACGTGGAGTGGGACTTCGGGGACGGGACCCGGTCGAACGCTTTCACCCCCGTCCACATCTACGGGAAGAAGGGCAAGTACCATGTGACCCTCACGGCGTGGGATGACCGCGGGGCGAGTGACTGGACGTCGACCTCGGTGAAAATTGACGGTTCGACCTCCACCGAGCGCGACCCGGTCCACGTCTACGGCGGCCCGGGAACGTACTGGGTGTCCCTCACCGTGACCGATGACGACGGCCAGGTGGGCGTCCGGGGCGTCCGGATCAAGGTGGACTTCAAGCCATGATCGCGAGCCGGAGGGCCGCTCCGCGACGGAACCCGGCGTTCTCGTAGGCGCGCCGTGCCGGCCGGTTCCGCTCGGCCACGTGGAGACACAGGAACGGGCAGTCCGCGAGGAGCCTCCGGCCGAGTTCCGCGAGGCAGCGGGAGGCGATGCCGCGACCGCGCTCTTCCGGCGATGTGAAGACCCCCTCCACCTGACCGCCCCGGGGGCTCCGCACCGCGAGGTCCGCCTTGAAGACGAGGTTCCCTCCCTCGCGGTAGACGAAGCAGCGTCCCTCGCGGATCTTCCGCTCCGTGGTCCTCCGGACCCCCTCCCGGTCGATCGTCCCCGGTTCGAGGTCGAAGTCCTCCGCGCTCATCCGCACGGCGGCGGCGGTCGCCTCCTCGAGGTCCTCGGGCGTCGCGGGCACGAGACCGGGCTCGGTGAGCGGGGGCAGAGTCTCCGCCGTCTGCCGGTAGAAGCCCTGGATGCGGTCGATGCGGGGCCGGCGGCGGGAGAGCCGGAGGTAGATCTCGAGCAGCCGGCTCGTGGCCTCGCGGAGCCCGGCGACCATGAGCCAGGATGCCTCGTGCCGGAGGGCGAACCCCGCCAGTTCCTGCAGGAACAGGGGTTCCTCGCCCGCGAACACGAGGTTCTGGCCGCGGCCGAGCCACACGAAGCCGCGCAGGACATCATCCTCGTGATACAGGAACCCGCGGCCGTCGGCGGGCGCATCGAGGCGGCTTCGCAGATAGAGGTTGTGCCCCGTCGTCTCTTCGAGGAAGGCGACCAGCGCCGGCTTGTCCCCGGGCTCCATGGTTCGAAACGCCGCCACGACCGGAGGCTACCCGGCGGGGGCCCGGTCGGCTCTGGAATTCACCCCCGGCGGGCGCTATCC
>JALOQY010000220.1 GCA_025459285.1 Planctomycetota bacterium
CGATCTCCGTCACGTCCTCGACCACCCCTTCAAGCGCCGTGAACTCGTGCTCGACGCCGGAGATCCGGACATGGGTCGGGGCCGTGCCTTCGAGGGACCCGAGGAGGATCCGGCGCAGCCCGTTGCCCACCGTCGTACCGAAGCCGCGCTCGAAGGGCTCGGCATAGAAGCACCCGAACGTGTTCGAGCGGGTCGCTTCTTCGACAGTGACGCGGTTCGGAAGCTCGAAGTTCCGCCAGCGGATACGCATGCTCGCACCTTTCCGGGGGCATCGCAGCCAGGGCATCGCCCCCATCGGAACGCGGCCGCCCGGCCGCGATGGCTACCTCTTCATCACCTCGACCACGAACAGCTCGTTGACCTCGATGTTCCTGAGGTCCTCGCGCCGCGGCAGCTGGACGACGCGCGCCTTCGGCGGATCGTGGGAGATCTCGAGCCAGCTCGGGACCTGCCGCGACCGCGTCTGTTCTATGGCGTCGGCCACCAGCTTCTTCGCCCGGTCCTTGTCGGCGGGCGAAACCTCGTCGCCGGCCTTCACGAGCGCCGACGGGATGTCCACCTTGCGGCCGTTCACCGTGAAGTGACCGTGCCGGATCAGCTGGCGGGCATGCGGGCGCGACAGGGCGAACCCCGTGGCGAAGACGACGTTGTCGAGACGTCGCTCCAGCAGCACGATCAGGTTCTCGCCGGTGTTGCCCTTCTGGCGCTCGGCCAGGCCGAACATCCGGCGGAACTGCTCGTCCACCAGTCCGTAGTATCGCTTCAGCTTCTGCTTCTCCCGAAGCCGGTCACCGTAAGCTGAACGCCGGCCCTTCCGCCAGCTGTGCTGGCCGGGGGCGTTCTCGCGCCGCTTCACGGCGCACTTACCGGTGAGGCAGCGGTTCCCCTTGAGGAAGAGCGGCACGCCTTCGCGCCGGCAGAGCCTGCACTTTGCATCCGTTTGACGAGACATTCGCAGTCTCCGATGTGACTAGACGCGCCGGCGCTTCTTGGGCCGGCATCCGTTGTGGGGAAGCGGGGTGACATCCTCGATCATCCGGATTCGAAGCCCCGCCGCCGAAAGACTCCGGATCGCCGACTCGCGTCCGGCCCCCGGCCCCTTGACCTTGACCTCGATCTCACGCACCCCGAGCTTCAACGCCTTCTGGGCCACCGCTTCCGCGGCGCGCTGGGCTGCGAAGGGCGTCGACTTGCGGGAACCCTTGTACCGGCCGGTCTCCACGGAACCGGCCGATTCCCAGCAGATCGTCTCCCCGTTCAGGTCGGAGATCGTGATGATCGTGTTGTTGAAGCTGGCCTGGATATGGGCCACGGCCTTCGGAACCACACGCTTGATCTTCTTCTTCGCCATCCTTACGCCTCCGTCTCCCTCACGGGCCTACCGCATGGCCTTCACGGACTTCTTGCCGGCCACCGTCCGGCGCGGACCCTTCCGGGTCCGGGCGTTCGAACGGGTCCGCTGACCCCGCACGGGCAGCCCCTTGCGGTGCCGCGTCCCGCGGTAGCAGTTGATGTCCTTGAGCCGCTGGATGTTCTGCGAGATCTGCCGGCGGAGTTGCCCCTCGATCACGTGGTGCTTCTCGATCACCGTCGTGATCCGGGCCAATTCCTCGTCCGTCAGGGTCTTGGTCTTCGCCGTCGGCTCGATCTTCGCATCGACGCAGATCTGCTTCGCGTGGGCGTTACCGATCCCGAACAGGTACGTGAGCGAAATGACGATCCACTTCTCGTTCGGGATGTCGACTCCGAGGATACGTGCCATGGCGTGACTCCTATGCCTGACGCTGCTTGTGTCGCTTGTTCGAGCAGATGACGCGGACCACGCCCTTGCGGCGGACAACCTTGCAGTTCTCGCAGATCCGCTTCACGGAAACCCTGACCTTCATCGCAGACTCCCCGTCTCCGCTCAACCGCGGTAGACGATACGGCCCTTGTCCAGATCGTACGGCGAGATCTCTACCTGCACCCTGTCACCCGGCAGGATTCGGATGAAGTTCATCCGCATCTTGCCGCTCACGTGGCACAGGACGATATGCCCGGTCTCGAGCTCCACGCGGAAGCGCGCATTGGGCAGTGACTCCCTTACCACGCCATCGACCCGGATCGGTTCCTCTTTCGCCAATTCGCGCTCCTGCTAGGGGTACGTGGTCAGTACCTCGCACCCGTCTGCCAACACCGCCACCATGTGCTCGAAATGGGCCGACAGGCTGCGGTCCTTCGTCACGACCGTCCAGCCGTCGTCGAGCACTTCCACTTCATCGCCACCGGCGTTCAGCATCGGTTCGATGCAGATCACGAACCCCGGTTCCAGCGTCAGCCGCCCATGCCGTGATCCGCGGTCCACGTAGTTCGGAACCTGCGGCTCCTCGTGCATCCGTGTGCCGATCCCGTGGCCCGCGTACTCACGCACGACCCCGAACCGGTCCCGGCGAGCCCGGTTCTCCACGGTTTCGGAGACCTTCCACAGGTGAACCCCCGGAGAGACCGTATCGATCGCCTCCATCAGGCTCTCCTCCGTGGCCCGCAGGAGCCTGCGTGCCTCGGGCGGGACCTCGCCCACCGGAAAGGTGCGCGCGTTGTCTCCGACGAAGCCCCGGTAGCGCGCCCCGATGTCGATCCCGACGATGTCGCCTTCCTTGAGGATGCGGTCCGCAGAGGGGATCCCGTGCACCACCACCTCGTTCACCGAGGTGCAGATGTTCGCCGGATAACCGTGGTAGCCCCGAAACTCGCAGGTCGCGCCCCTGGAACGGATCACCTTCTCGGCCTCCCGGTCCAGGTCGAGCGTAGAGACGCCCGGACGGACCATCTCCCCCACGCGGTGGAGCGCCTCGGCGGCGATACGCCCGGCCTCCCGCATGATCGAGATCTCCCGAGGTGATTTGCGTACTGGAGCCAAGTGACTGTCGCTCTCCCGTGTGTCAGCGCCGCCTCATGCTGCCGCCGCCGCCCTTCATGAACCCCTCGTAGTCCCGCATGACCAGGTGGCTGTTCAGCTTGTCCACGAGGTCCAGCGCCACGCTCACCACGATCAGGATGGACGTCCCGCCGAGGAAGCTGGTCATCATCCCGGTCAGGTCCATGATGCTGGACAGGAGCTGCGGGAAAAGGGCGATGGCCGCGAGGAAGGCCGCTCCGGCCACCGTGACCCGGATCATGACCTTCTCCAGGAAGTCCGCGGTCCGACGTCCGGGCCGGATGCCGGGAACGAAGGCCCCGTACTCCTTCATGTTCTTGGACATCTCCGCCGGGTTGAACATCAGCGCGGTCCAGAAGAACGAGAAGAAGAAGATCAGGCCGATATAGAGCATCGAGTACGTCCAGCCCCCGCGAATGAACGACTCGTGCAGGAAGCCGATGTTGAGCATCGTGGGGCCGAAAAGGAAGGTCGGGAACGCCAGGAGCGACGACGCGAAGATCACCGGCATCACGCTCGCCATGTTCACCCGGATCGGCATGTAGTGCCGCTGGCCACCGTAGACGCGGCGGCCGCGGGTGAGTTTGGCGTACTGGACGGGAATCCGCCGCTGCCCCTTCGTGATGTAAACGACCACCAGCACGACGAAGACGAACATCACCGCGAGGAGAGCCATCTTCACGGCCTCCACCTGCGGCTTGTCCGTGGTGGCGAAGAGCTGGATGAACGCCTCCGGCATCCGGGCCACGATGCCGGCCATGATCAGGAGCGAGATCCCGTTCCCGACGCCGTGCTCCGTGATCTGCTCCCCGACCCACATCAGGAAGATGCCGCCCGCCGTCAGGGCCAGCAGCACCATGGGCTTGAACCAGAAGGACCCGTAGACGACGGGGTCGACCACCCGGATCCCCTCCACCGCGCCCGGCGCGAGGAACCGCAGGACGAACGCGGCCTGCACGATGCAGATGGGCACCGTGCACCAGCGCGTCCACTGGTTGATCTTCTTCTGGCCGCTCGCCCCCTCCTTGGCCAGCCGCTCGAGCGACGGGACGACCTTCGTCAGCAGGCTGAAGATGATGGAGGAGGAGATGTAGGGCATGATCCCGAGCGAGAAGAGGCCGAAGCTCAGGAGTCCGCCCGCGGAGAGGACGTTGATCAGACCGATCAGCTCGTAACCCGGAAGGCTCTTCGACTTCTCGAAGGCCTCCAGCAGGTCCTGCATGCTGACGCCGGGCAGGGGAACGTGCCAGCCGATCCGATACACGAGGAGCAGTCCGAGGGTGACAAGCACCTTCTTCTTCAGCTCCTCGATCCGGAAGATGTTGATGATGTTCTTGATCATTCGAGGATCACGACCGTACCGCCGGCCTTCTCGACTTTCTCGCGCGCCGTCACGCTGAACCGGTGCGCTTTCACCATCAGGGCCTTCCCGATCTCCCCTTTGCCGAGGATCTTCAGCAGCATCTCCCGCTTCTTCATGATCCCCTTGAGCTTGGCCGCCTCGGGGCTCACCTCTTCGCCCGCGGCGAAGTGGCGCTCGAGGTCGAGCACGTTGAGGATCGCGTACTCCTTGCGGAACAGGATGTTGCTGAAGCCCTTCTTCGGCAGGCGCCGGATGATGGGCATCTGGCCGCCCTCGTGGGCGATCATGCCGCCCCAGCCCGAGCGGGCCTTGGCGCCCTTGGCGCCACGGCCGGAGGTCTTCCCGGCTCCGGAGGACTCGCCACGTCCCACGCGGCGTTTCCGCTGGCGCGGGCCGCTTCTCGCGAGCACATCGGTGAGCTTCATGACAGGCTGACCCCCCGCAGCTCCTCGCACTGTTTGGCCGACCTCATCATGGCGATCGCGTCGAATGCGGCCTTCACGAGGTTCACCGGGTTGTTGGAGCCGAAGGACTTCGTGAGGATGTCCCGGATCCCGGCCCGGTCACACACGGCGCGGACCGCCTGGCCCGCCGCCACGCCGGTTCCCGGCGACGCGGGAACGAGCACGACCTCGGCGGCGCCATACACCCCCTTCATTCGGTGGGGAATGGACGTGCCGACGAGGGGCACGCGGACGAGCCTCTTCCGCGCGTCCTTCACGGCCTTCTCGACGGACGGAGGGACTTCGTTCGCCTTTCCGAAACCCCAGCCCACCACGCCCTGGCCGTTTCCGACCACGACGAGCGCGGAGAAAGAGAACCGCCGGCCGCCCTTCACGACAGCCGACGTGCGGTTGATCCGGACCACGGTCTCTTCGAGGACCAGCCCCTCGGGATCCACGAAATCGGTCTGTTTCCTAGACTTCATTCCCGACCTCTGCGCGGCTTCGGCGCTCGTTCCACTTCAACTTGAGTCCCCCCTCGACCACGCCCTCGGCCAGGGCCTTCACCCGACCGTGGAACCGGTAGGGGCCGCGGTCGAAACGGACCCGTGACAGCCCCTTTCCGAGGGCGTCCGCCGCCAGGGCGACACCCACGGCCTTCGCCGCGGCACGGTCGGCCGTCTTCGGGCGGCCGAGTTTCCCGGTCCGCGCGAGAGCCAGGCTCGAGCAGGCCGCGAGGGTGCGCCCCTGCTCGTCGTCGATGAGCTGGGCGTAAATGAACCGGTTCGAACGGAACACGGAGAGCCGCGGGCAGTCCGCGCTGCCCCGGATCTTCTTCCGGACCCGCTGCATCCGCCGCCGGTTCCGCTCCGCCACTTTCTTCCACTGCTTCATGGATGTCTCCCGGGAAGGGCCTACTTCTCGCCGGACACGAAAGCCTTGCCCGCCTTCCGCTGGATCCTCTCGCCGGTATACCTGATGCCCTTGCCCTTGTAGGGCTCGGGCGGCTTGACACGTCTGACGTTCGCGGCGAACTGCCCCACGAGGTGCTTGTCGCACCCGCGGATGACGATGCGCTGGTTCGTCGGGGCCTGGACCTTGAGCCCGGCCGGAACCGGGAGATGGACCGGATTCGCGAAACCCACCTGGAGGGTGAGTTTCTTCCCGTCGCACTTCGCCGTGAAACCGACACCCTCGATGTCCAGGGTCCGCTCGTAGCCTTCCTTCACGCCCGTAACGGCCCCCGCGAGAAGACTGCGGGTCAGACCGTGGAGCGCCTTGTTCGCCTTCTGGTCGTCGGGGCGCTCCACGACGATCTGCCCGTCGCGGAGCGACACCTTCATCGCGGAGTGGACCGCGAGTTCCATGGAGCCCTGGGGCCCCTCGAACTTCGCCGAGCCGCGGTCGAGCCGCACCTTCACTCCATCAGGCACCGCGATGGGCTTCAGGCCGATGCGCGACATGGTTACCACACCTCCGCGAGGACTTCGCCGCCGACGTTCGCCTGGCGGCATTCCCGGTCGGACATGACGCCCCGCGGCGTGGAGACGATGCGCACGCCCTGCCCGTTGAGGAGCGGGAGCATGTCCTTGACCTTGGTGTAGATCCGGCAGCCAGGCTTCGACACCCTCTGGAGGTGCCGGATGACCCGCTCCCGATCTCGACCGTACTTCAGGTAGATCCTCACGGTCGGGTGCGGGACGTCATCCAGGGACTTGAAGTCCCGGATGAATCCCTCCCTCTTCAGCACGTCCAGGGCGGCGCGCTTCAGGTTAGAGGCCGGGCTGTCCACCGACATCCGCCCGATCCGGTTCGCGTTGCGGATCCTCGTCAGGAGGTCCGCCAATGGATCCGTCATCGACATACCACGCTCCCGGGAGGCTTCAAGGCCCCTCCCGCCAAGAGTTTTCTCACCAGGACGCCTTCATCAAACCGGGGACCTCGCCGCGGTGCGCGAGCATCCTCAGACAGAGGCGGCAGATTCCGAACTTCCGGTAGTAGGCTCGGGACCGGCCGCAGATCTTGCAGCGGTTGTGCTGGCGGACGCTGAACTTGGGCGTCCGCCGGGACTTCATGATGAGACACGTCTTCGCCACGGGTCAGATCTCCTCAGTTCGCCCTGAACGGCATCCCGAGCCCCTTCAGGAGTTCGAGAGATCGCTCGTCCGTCCCGTTCTTCACCCGGATGGAAACATTCATCCCCTGGGTGTGCTCCACGGTATCGAGGTCGATCTCCGGGAACACCACCTGCTCCGAGAGGCCCATGTTGTAGTTGCCCCGCCCGTCGAACGCCCGCGGCGAGAGGCCGCGGAAGTCGCGGATGCGGGGGATCACCACGGACACCAACCGGTCGAAGAACTCGTACATCTTCGGCCCCCGCAGGGTCACCATGCATCCGATGGCGTTGCCCTTCCGGAGCCGGAAACCCGACACGGAGCCCCTCGCCACGGTGATCTTCGGCTTCTGGCCGGTGATCAGGGCGAGGTCCCGCGCCGAGTCGTCGAGGAACTTGCGGTTCTCGGTGGCGCGTCCGACACCCATGCTGACGGTGATCTTTTCCAGCCGGGGCAGCGCCATCCGGTTGCCGATCGAGAACCGCTCCATGAGCGCCGGCACGACCGTTTCCCGGTAGATGGTCTTGAGCCGAGGGGTCGGCATGGCCTACTCCTTATCCTTCTCCCTGCGCCGGGCCTTCTTCGACGACTCCTCGCCGATGACGCCGCCGCCCTTCCGCCCGAACCGGACCCATCCGCGCGCGCCTTTCGACGCGTCCTCGCAGCGCCGGCCCACCCGGGTCGGAATCTTCCTGTCGCCGTCGAGCACCATCACATTGGAGATGTGGATGGCTGCTTCCCGGCGGATACGCCCGCCCCGCGGATTCTTCTGGCTGCGGCGAACGTGCCGGTGAACCAGGTTCACGCCCTCGACGACGATCCGGCAATCCTCTTCGAGGACGCGGAGCACGCGCCCGTCACGGCCACGGTCGTCGCCGGCGATGACGCGGACCATGTCGCCGCGCCGGATGCGCACGTTGTGCGGACGCTTCGCGGTGCCCATCAGACCACCTCCGTCGCCAGGCTCACGATCTTCATGTAGTTCATCTGGCGGAGTTCACGGGCCACAGCGCCGAAGATGCGCGTTCCCTTCGGATTGCCGGCGTCGTCCACGATCACCATCGCATTCGTGTCGAAGCGCACGTAGGAACCGTCCTCGCGACGCGTGTGACGGACGGTTCGGACCACGACGCCCCGGACGACCGGTGTCACCCACCCGCGCGTACTTGCGGTTCGACCCTCCGAGGACGCGAATGCACATCGCGCTGCGCGCTCCCGTATTGTCCGCCACATCCAGACGCGTCTGCAACTGGATCATGACTCACCCTCCTGCCCGCCCTGCCGCCCGATCGCCGGATCCGCCGCCCCGGTCGCCCGGTTGACCACTCGGAGCAGACGCCAGCGCTTGAGCTTCGAAATCGGACGGACGGACGCCAGTTCCACGAAGTCGCCGGGGGCCGCTTCACCGTTCTCGTCATGCGCGTAGTACCTGGTCGTGCGCACGACGTACTTCCCGTACAGAGGGTGCTTCACCTTCTCCGTGGATTGCACCACGATCGTCTTCTGCATCCGGTTCGAGATCACGCTGCCCCGGACCGTGACCAGTCTGCCACGCGCCATCTAAGCCTCCCCCCGCAGTTCCCGCTCCCGAAGGATCGTCTTGATCCGCGCGACGTCCCGCCGGAGAGATCGGAGCAACTGGGGATTGGTCGCCTTCTCGGAAGCCTTCGAGAAACGGATGTTGAAGCACTCCCGACGCTTCTCCTCGAGTTCCGAGTGGAGCTCGGAGGTCGGGCGCTTCCGGATCTCCGCGATCTTCGCCGCCATCACCGGCCTCCTCGCTTCACGAACCGGCTGCGGACCGGCAGCTTGTGGGCCACGCGGTTCAGAGCCTGCTTCGCGAAGTCTTCGGG
>JALOQY010000221.1 GCA_025459285.1 Planctomycetota bacterium
AGAAGGCGCGGGGGACCCCCGCCCTGTCCTGAGGTGAGAACATGCAGATCGAGAAGCGGCTGGAAGACGATATCCTGATCCTGTCCCTTGCCGGGGACTTCGATACCACCGAGGTGGACAATTACGACGCGGAGGTCCAGGCGGCGGTAGATGCCGGTTACGTGCGGATCCTCCTCGATCTCGCCAACCTGCAGTTCGTGAACTCCACGGCTCTCGGCGCGATGCTCACCTCCCAGAAGCGGGCAGCCCAGTTCGGGGGCGGGCTGGCGGCGGTGAACGCGCAGCCCACGGTGGGGCGCACCCTGCGTCTCCTGGGACTCGATCAGAAAATCGCCTTGAAGGGCAGCGTTGCCGAAGCCCTCTCCCACCTCCGGAATCTGAGCCCCGAGAGCGTGAGCACGACGGGCGAGGAAGTGGAGTTCTTCCGTCCGGAATCCGCCGAGGCTTTTGGAACCCGCGCGCGCCGGGGTCGCCTCGAGGAGATGCACGAGGAGGGGCTGGCCTTCTCCTTCGAGAACCTCGACAGCCTCGATCCAGACGCCGTTTTCGCGCCCGGAAGCCCGCTGCAGCTCCGCTTCCTGCTCCCGCTGTATCACCCCACCCACGTCTTCCGGGCCGGCGGACAGGTCCGCTCCTTCGAGACCATCGGACGGAACACGGTCCTCGTCCACGTGGACATCACCGCGCTCTCCGATCCGGAGCGCGAGGCCATCCGCCAGTACGTGAAGGACCTGAAGCTCATCAAGGGCGAGGGGATGTAGGGGAGACTCGGAGAGGCTTCCGCGGGGGAACCGTGTGGGCGCCGTCCGCTCCGGGAAGCTGCTCCCGGGGCGACATGCGGTCGTGCCCCCGGGCGAGGACACCGGGCGTCCATTCCGGCGGGCGCTCCGGGCCGCGTGCGGAGGGATCCGGACCTCGCGACCACCGGGCACGACGCTTGCTTTCTCTTCTCGCGGCGTCGCTCGGGACGAACCCCGCGGGATCCTCGCGGGTTCCGGTCGCCGCGCGGATCCGCCGCCCGCGTCCGCCGGAGGAACGGTTCCTCCGGGGCCGGCCGGGAGTCCGGCGGCCTCTTCCGGCCCTTCGGGAATCGATCGCCCGGAAACACACACACCGTCACCAGGTCCGGACGGGGGGAGTCCCGGCGGCGCGCGGCCCGGTGAGAACCGGGCCGCGGTGATTCGGGGCGGGCAGCCCGTCGGCGTGAGCCCTCATGAGCGCCGAAGCCTCTTGGCGACGGGCGGCCAGCCTCCTGCAGGACCCGGGAGGTTGTCAACTCGGCTCGGGGACGGCGGCCAGCGACTGGCGCACCAGATCGTCTCGATCGATGCCTTCGGCGTCGCCCTCGAAGTTGAGGATGAGGCGGTGGCGGAGTGCGGGCGCGGCGTGGTGCCGCACATCGCTGAAGGAAAGGTGCGCCCGCCCGTCGAGGAGCGCAACCACCCGCCCGGCGAGGGTGAGGGCCTGGGCGGCGCGCGGGCTGGCACCCCACCGGACGTATCTGCGGACGGCCTCCGGAGCCGCCGGGTCGTCGGGATGCGTGGCGCGGACCACCCGGGCGGCGTACTCTGCCACGGGGGGCGGGAGTTCCACTCGCCGGACGAGGGCGCGGGCGGTGAGAAGGTCCGGTCCCGTGAGGACGGCGGTGGCTTCGGGCCTCTCGGCGCCGGTCGTGCGGCGGACCACCTCCGCGATCCCCTCGACCCCCGGGTTCGCGAGCCGGACCAGGAACAGGAACCGGTCGATCTGCGCCTCGGGCAGCGGGTAGGTCCCCTCCATCTCGATGGGGTTCTGCGTGGCGAGGAGGATGAAGGGGACGGGCAGTTCCCGCCGGACGCCGCCCTGCGTGACGGCGCCTTCCTGCATGGCCTCGAGAAGAGCGGACTGGGTCTTGGGGGTGGCCCGGTTCAACTCGTCGGCGAGGAGCACGTGGGTGAAGACGGGTCCCGGTTCGAACCGGAACTCCCGCCGGCCGGGTTCGGGTTCCACGAGTACGCTGGTGCCGAGGATGTCGGCGGGAACCAGGTCGGGAGTGCACTGGACGCGGGAGAAGCCGAGGGAGAGGCATCGCGCGAGCGTGCGGACGAGCAGGGTCTTCCCCAGACCGGGGACGCCTTCGAGGAGCACATGGCCGCCGGCAAGGAGCGCCGCGAGCACCTGCTCGATGGGCTCGGCGTGACCCACGACGACCTTCCGGATCTCCTCCCGGAGACGGCCGACGTCGACCCGGAACCGTTCGATCTGCTCGGGGAGCGATTCGCTCATGGGTAGATCTTATCGAGCATCCGCGGGAAGGGAATGGTCTCGCGGATGTGATGGACGCCGGCGATCCAGGCTACCGCGCGCTCGATGCCCATGCCGAAGCCCGAGTGGATGACGGTACCGTATCGCCGGAGATCGAGATACCAGCCGTAGTCCTCGACGCGAAGGCCGTGTTCGCGGATCCGCCGCTCCAGCAGGTCGGCGTCGTGGATGCGCTCCGATCCACCGATGACCTCACCGTAGCCGTCGGGAGCGAGGAGATCGGCGCAGCGGGCGACCTCGGGGCGGGAGGGCTCGGGTTGCATGTAGAAGGCCTTGATGGCCGCGGGGTAGTGGGTCACGAAGAGGGGCTTGTCGTGGAGCCGGGAGAGCAGGACCTCGTGGGGGGCGCCGAGGTCTTCGCCCCAGCGGGGCGGCATTGCATCGGTGAGTTCCGTGGCGTGCTCGTTCAGGAGTTCGATCGCCCGATCGTAGGTGATCCGGGGGAACGGAGGGGTCACGCGCTCGAGCGCGGCCGTGTCACGCGAGAGGGTCAGAAGGTCTTCCTTCCGGCGGTCGAGGACGCGGGCGACCACCGCAGAGAGGAAGGACTCCTGCACTCTCAGGTTCTCCTCGTGATCGGCAAAAGCCATCTCGGGTTCGATCATCCAGAACTCGGTCAGGTGGCGCCGCGTCTTGGACTTCTCGGCGCGGAAGGTCGGGCCGAAGCAGTAGACCTTCCCGAACGCCATCATGCCCGCCTCCACGTACAGCTGGCCGGTCTGGGCGAGGTAGGCGGGACCCAGGTCGAAGTAGCTGGTGGAGAACAGGTTCGTGGTCCCCTCCGCCGAGCACGGGGTGAGGATCGGCGTGTCGAACCGGACGAAACCCTGGGCATTCAGCCACTCCTGGCTCGCCGCGATGACCTCGGCGCGGATGCGGAGGAGCGCATGCTGCAGCCTGGAGCGGACCCACAGGTGTCGGTTCCGGAGGAGGAAGTCGGTGCCGTGCTCCTTCTTCGTGATGGGGTAATCGGCGGAAGCCCCCAGAACTTGAAGCGCGGTGACCTGGAGCTCGAAGCCGCCCGGAGACCGGGCGTCCTCCCTCACCTGCCCCGTGACCTCGAGCGAACACTCCTGGTCGAGCCGCCCCGCGGTGTCGAAGACCTCGGGCGTGACATCGCCGGCGAAGACCACGCACTGGCAGGTGCCGGTCCCGTCACGGAGTAGCAGGAAGTGGATGCGGCCTTTGCTTCGCAGGTTGTAGAGCCAGCCGCGCAGGGTGACCTCGCGTCCGGCGTGTGGCCCGAGCTGAGCGACGGTGGCGAACATGGATCTCTCCCGCGCGGACCAGGCGCCCGCGCACCAGGCTCGGAATTGTACGCCGGACGACTCGCGCCGCCGCCGGACTCGGCGAAACTCAACGCGCCGAGCGCAGCGCGAGGCGGACGACCTCCTCGAGGTCGAGGGGCTTCTTCGCATCCCTCAGGATGGTCTCGACCTCCCGCTGGGCGACACCGCGGGAGGAGCCCAGCGTCACGAGGGCGTTCACCGCGTCGGCGGCGAGTTTCCCGGCCTCCCCTCTCGACGCGGGAGCGGCCGGTGCCTCGCTGAGCATCGCCTCCCGGAGGTCGAGCACGATGCGCTGGGCGAGCTTGCGGCCCACGCCCTTCAGCCTTGTCAGGTACGCGAGGTCCTCGGCGAGAACGGCCTCCCGGAAGGGACCGTAGCGGGTGGCGGAGACCACGGTCAGGGCCACCGCCGGGCCGATCCCCTGCACGTCGAGCAGGCGCCGGAAGAAGAGACGCTCCTCGCGGGAGGCGAATCCGTAGAGCCGGAGGGCGTCCTCGCGCACCGCGAGGTGGACGAAGACCGTGACGGTTCCGCCCGGCGGGGGAAGATCCTCGTAGGAGGAGATCGGGATGGTCAGCTCGTACCCGACGCCGCCCACGTCCACGATGGCCCGCGCGGGGCTCTTCTCGACGAGGCTGCCGCGCAGGTGCTCGTACACGTCGGACCTACTCGATGGACTCGGCGAGCGAGAGGCCGAATTCGGCGAGCTTCTCCTTGACCTCGTTCATGGACGTCTGGCCGAAGTTCTTGACCTCCATGAGGTCCTTCTCCGACAGGCGGGTCAGGTCGCCGAGAGTCTCCACGCCGAGCATGGACATCGCATTCTTGCTGCGTACGGAGAGCTCCAGATCCTCGATCTTCTTCGTGAGGATGTCGCCCCGCTCCGGTTCGATGCCGAGGAGCGTCCGGGCGGCGGCCTGTACGGAGGCCGTCTGCTCCTCGCGGCCCATGCCGAGCCGAAGCCCCTTCTGGGCGAGGATGTCCTTGATCTCCTGCAGCGACGTCTCGCCGAAGTTCTTGTAGGAGAGGAGCTCCGGCTCGGTGCGTCGGATCAGGTCGCCGAGCGTCTCGATCTGCATCTTGCTCAGGCAGTTGCGGCTGCGCACGGAGAGCTCGAAGTCGGAGATCGGGATGCGCAGTATCTGGGCGCGGCGGTCCTCGGTGCGCTCGAGGTCCTCGTCATAATACATGTTCAGAGAGGCCCGGGCGTCCTGGAAGAAGCGCCGTGCCCGCGGGTGGTTCGGATCGATGCCGAGGATCTTGCGGTAGGCGTCCACGGCCTTGGTGTACTCGCCACGGTCCTCGTAGAGCACTCCCAGGTTGACGAGCGCGTTGGCGAACGTGGGCTGTCGCTCGCGGAGTCGCTCGTACAGCCGCACCGCTTCGTCCTCGTTGCCGTCGAGGTCGTTCATGTAGGCAAGACGGAAGAGCGCCCGGGGGTGGTCGGGTTCGGCCGCGAGGACCTCACCGTAGCCGTTGTAGGCGTTCTGGTAATCGCCCTGGAGTTCCGCGATGTGACTCGCCAGGTACTTGCCCTCGGAAGAGGCTCTCTGCTCCGTCGTGCACTTGTTGAGGACCTTTCGGGCGCCATCGGCGTCGCCGGAGCGGAGGAGCGCCTCCGCCTGGGCGAATCGGCTGGCCGGGAACTCGCTCTCCACGGTGGACAGGGTCTTCGCTGCGGCGGCGAACCGGCCCGATCCCAGAAGTGCCAGTCCCAGGACGTACCGGGTGGACCGGGAGTCCCCACCCCGCTCCAGCCACTCCGCGGCGCGCCGATCCTCGCCCATGAGGAACCAGGCGAAGCCCTTGGTCCGGATCGGAGCCACGGTGAGGCCGGGTTGGTCGAAAGCCGAGGGAAGGCCCTCCATCGCCCGGTCGAGGGCCTTGCGGTACTCCCGATCCACGAGGCAGCGCTCCCGCAGCGAGAGGAGGACGGCCGGGTCGGGATTCGCATTGTCGATCACGGGCCGGATGTCCGGAGGGGGAGCCTGCGTCGTGGTGTCGCTCATGTGTGTCTCCGAAAAGCGGATGAAACCGCCCACTATATGCTTTCCACGCCGGCGGTCAAATTCTGGATTTCATGGGGTCGTGGCCCTCGATCCTCCTTTAAGGATAGGGGAGGGCATATGGACAAGCTCGTGGTTTCACAGAGCCCCCCGCTCCGCGGAGCGGTGGCGGTGTCGGGCGCGAAGAATGCGGTACTGCCGATCCTTGCCGCAACCCTGCTCACCGATGAGGGGTGCGTGATCGAGGGGGCGCCGGACCTGAAGGACGTGGCGACGATGTGCCGCCTGATGAGCGATCTCGGGGTGACGGTCAGCCGCCGGGAGGACGGCGCACTCGTGACGCGTCCGGAGGGCGGGGGCTCATGCGATGCGGACTACGACATCGTCCGCACCATGCGGGCCTCGATCACCGTTCTCGGCCCGCTGCTCGCCAAGCGGGGTCGAGCGGTCGTCTCCTTCCCGGGGGGCTGCAACATCGGCCCGAGGCCCATCGACCTGCACATCCGCGGCCTACGGGCGCTGGGCGCGACCATCGAGGTGGAGGAGGGCTATCTCGTCGCGAGGGCCGGGAAGCTGACCGGAACGACCCTGTTTCTCGGTGGGCCCTTCGGATCCTCGGTGACGGGGACGGCCAACGTCCTCATGGCCGCGGTCCTCTCCGAGGGGCGAACGGTGATCGAGTCGGCGGCCTGCGAGCCCGAGGTCGTGGACCTCGCGCGTTTCCTCGTCCGGATGGGAGCGAGGATTCGCGGGGTCGGTTCACCCCGGCTCGAGATCGAGGGTGTCCGGAAGCTCCACGGCGCGACCTGGAGGGTGATCCCGGACCGGATCGAGGCGGGAACCCTGCTCGTCGCGGCGGCGATCACCGGCGGCGACGTGACGGTGACCGGGGCCTCGGCGGGCATGCTCACCGGGGTGCTCCAGACGTTGAGGGAGATCGGGGTGACCATCGAGGAAGGGCCCACATCCATCCGGGCCAGCCGGAGCGGCCCGCTCCGGCCGGCGCAGTTCGTGACACTTCCCTACCCCGGTTTCCCCACCGACCTCCAGGCGCAGTTCATGGCCCTGCTCTGCCTCTCCGAGGGTATCTCCGTGATCACGGAGAAGATCTACCCGGAGCGGTTCCTCCACGTGGCGGAACTCCTCCGGCTCCGCGCGCACATCCTCCGGGAGGGGCCCAGCGCCATCGTGGTGGGCGTACCGTGGCTGTCGGGAGC
Organism: Planctomycetota bacterium; assembly: GCA_025459285.1. GTDB lineage: Bacteria > Planctomycetota > JAJSAM01 > JAJSAM01 > JAJSAM01 > Prado167. The sequence goes on from JALOQY010000221.1 coordinate 6,817, forward strand.
CAAGGTCATGGCCTCCGATCTCCGGGCGTCCGCGGCCCTCGTGCTGGCCGGGCTCGTGGCCAGGGGAAAGACCGAGGTGAAGCGGATCTACCACCTCGATCGGGGATACGAGCGTCTGGAGGAGAAGCTGAAGGCGCTGGGGGCGATCATCGAGCGGGAGCCCGATCCCGAGGCCCCCTGACCGACCGTTCGTCCGAGGGCGCACGAACCGGCCGCCGGCCAGGGGTGGGTGATTGCCGCGCCGCCCGGCCAGCAGCACGTCACCGCAAGCCCCCATGCGCGCGGAAGCCGCTCGGCGACGGGCTGCTAGCCCATTTTTCTTCCCCCGGGGGAGGGGCGGACCTAAACTCCTATGTTTCGATAGTTTCCGCCCGTTTACCGGCGCGGGGGAGCGATTCACTGTTCGAATCCGTCACCCAGGGCCTTCGGAAGACCCTCGACCGCATCACGAAGCGCGGCCGGCTCTCCGAGTCGGACGTCAGCGACGCGATGCGGGAGATCCGTCAGGCGCTCCTGGCGGCGGACGTCTCGTACAAGGTGGTGAAGGACTTCGTCGCCCGGGTGGCGGAGAAGGCCGTCGGGGAGCAGGTGGTCAAATCGGTGACCCCTGGCCAGCAGGTAGTGAAGATCGTCCATGACGCCCTGGTGGACCTCATGGGTCCCGTGGACCACTCGATCCGTTGGGCGGTGAAGGGGCCGACGGTCATCCTCATGGCCGGCCTGCAGGGAACCGGGAAGACCACCACCTGCGCCAAGCTCGCGCGTTTCTTCGAGAAGCGCGGCAAACACCCCCTCCTCGTGGCGGCGGACGTGAAGCGCCCGGCGGCCATCGACCAGTTGAAGACGCTCGGTTCCCAGCTCGGACTGCCGGTCTATGCCGAGGAAGGCGGCCGGCCGCCCATGATCTGCAAGCGGGCGGTGGCGGAAGCGGCGACCACCGGCCGTGACGTGGTGATCCTCGACACCGCCGGTCGCCTCGCGATCGACCGGGAGATGATGGACGAGGTGAAAGCCGTCGCGGAGAAGGTCACTCCCGACGAGATCTTCCTGGTTTGCGACGCCATGACGGGACAGGACGCCGTCAATTCCGCGAAGGCGTTCAACGACGAGCTCTCGCTGACGGGCGTCATCCTGACGAAACTCGACGGAGACGCCCGGG
>JALOQY010000222.1 GCA_025459285.1 Planctomycetota bacterium
GCCGGTTCGACGCTTCCGGAGGGGTCGCCATGAAGATCCGCCTCGCCCTGTTCCTCGGCCTCGCCACCGGTCTGCTCGCTCCGGGATCCGGTCGCGCGGAGGGAACCGGGACGATCCCTCTCGACGTCACGGGGGTTCCCCGGCTCGCCTATCGGCCGGGGACGGCCCGACTGAGCGCCGCTTCCGTGGAAGGGCCCTTCGACCGGTCGGGCTGGATCGTCCGCGTGGCGGCACCACTGCCCGCGGGTCAGCGCGTCGACCGCCGCGCGGCAGCGACCTTCGCGCACCTGCCTTCGCCCGCCGTGGCCGCGGGCCGGGTGATCGTCAGCGGGGGCTTCGGCTCGATGGACCTCCTCGCCTTCGAGGCCGGATCAGGCCGCCGGGCATGGACGTCGCGCTTCGCGGTCAACGGGGCCTCGGCGCCGGCGGTCACGCCGGGCCGGGTCGTCACCGGGACCGAATCCTGCACGGCCTGCGGAGTCGACCCCCGGAGTGGCGCCACCACGTGGTCGAACCTCCTCGGCCCGAGCATCCTGAACATGCCGGCGGTGAGTGGGGACACCGTCTACCTCTGCACGCAAGACGAGACCGGCGCCCACGTGTCCTTCGGTCTCCGCCTCGGCGACGGGAAGACCCTGTTCCGGCTGCCCCTCGAAAGCGAGGTGATCACCAGCCCGGTCTGCGCCGAGGGATGCGTCTTCGTCGCGACGCAGGGCGGAACGGTGCTCTGCGTCGAGAGCCGGGGCCGCGTCCGCTGGCAGCGGCGTCTCGGGGCCGCCAGTGCGCCGTTCTGGCACGACGGCCGGCTCTACTTCGCCGCCGGCTCGTGGTCGAGCCCGGTGGTGCTCGCGGTGGACCCGCTCGACGGACAGATCGTGTGGACTTCGACGGCCCCCGCGGAGGAAGGGGAAGAGGCCGATGGTGGCGGCGCTCCGCGGACCGTGGCGCGGCCCCGAACGGCCCCCGCGCCGGAGCCGCGGGCCTCCATGAACGGCTGGGCGGACGACCCGCCGCGGCCGGTCGTCTCCGGCGACCTCGTCGTTCTGGCCGCCGGCCGGGACTTCGTGGCGCTCGACCGCCGGACCGGCCGCCCGCGCCGGCATCTCCGCCTCCCGGCGGGCCGCGCCTTCTCCGCCCCGCCCGCGGTGCTCGGGCAAAGCCTCCTCTACGCGACGCTGGACGGTCTGCTCCTCGAGATCCGCCCGGACGTGGGGGAGTACTTCCGGGCCGTGGAGACGGGGCTTTGCGTCTCCTCCCAGCCCGTGGCGGCCGGCGGCAGGGTCTTCCTGACCGGCGGCGGCTGCCTCCTCGCCATCCCGTGGGGCGAGCCCGGAGACCCCGAGTGGCCCCAGTGGGGCGGCACGGCGGCCCGCGCGGCGGAGTGACTCGCCGATCCCGCACCCGGGACCGGAGTCCGCCCGCTCCTCGCAAGCCAGCTCGAGACCCGTGAAGAGAAGACCCCGCGACAGTAGCCGAAGATCAGGAGCGCAGTCATCATGATCCGGCGTGCGGGGCGCGCCTTCCGTCGGAGGGCCGGGGCACCCGGTGCCGGCAGCGGGGAATGTGGCTGCCGCGCTGGCGCGCGAGCTCCCAGCCGAGCGCGACAAAGACCCCGACGACCTCGCGTCCGCTCAGGACCGGGAGGAGGCTCATGCGAGGGCGATCTCGACTTCGCGCGTTGCGACAGTGAGCGGCATCCCGTGCTCCGCCCTCACCGTCAGGCACTCGCGGATGGCATCCCGGATGTTCTCGATCGCTTCCTGCTCGGTGTGCCCTTGACTCACGCAGCCCGGGATGGCGGGACACTCCGCGATGTACACGCCGTCTTCGTCCCGATCGACCGTGATCATGGACTTCATGAGTGCTCCCTTCTGCGATGCGCCGGCCCGACGCCGGCCGACCGCGGGCCCATCGTAACCCAGAACGAGATCAACTTCACGACCCTCGACGGCACGAGGCAACTTCGGTCCCGGGAGTGAGCAGCCGGGCCGGATGAGCCCGCTCCAAAGCCGTCTCCAAGTCGCTCCTGAGTGCCGTCACAGGCCCTCTCGCACTGAGATTCGCGGCCCGGAGCGCAGCGGAGGGCCGCGAATCTCAAAGCGGAATGTTGCCGTGCTTCTTCGGAGGGTTGCGGTCGCGCTTCGTCCGGAGCATCGAGAAGGCCCGGGCCACCTTCGCGCGGGTCTCCCGCGGGAAGATGACGTCGTCCACGTAGCCGCGCTCCGCCGCGATGTAGGGGTTCGCGAACTTCTCCCGGTAGTCGGCGACCTTCTGCTCCTCGAGGGCTTTCGGGTCCCCGGAGGCGGAGATCTCCTTCCGGAAGATGATCTCCACCGCACCCTTCGGCCCCATGACGGCGATCTCCGCCATGGGCCACGCCAGGTTCACGTCCCCGCGCACGTGCTTCGAATTCATGACGTCATAGGCGCCGCCGTAGGCCTTGCGCGTGATGACGGTGACCTTCGGGACCGTGGCTTCGCAGTAGGCGAAGAGGAGCTTCGCCCCGTGCTTGATGATCCCGCCCCACTCCTGGTCCGTGCCGGGGAGGAACCCGGGGACGTCCTCGAAGGTGAGGAGCGGGATGTTGAAGCAGTCGCAGAACCGGATGAACCGGGCGCCTTTCAGGCTCGCCGCGCAATCGAGACAGCCGGCGAGGACCGCGGGCTGGTTGGCGATCACGCCCACCGGCCGGCCGCCGACGCGCCCGAAGCCGACGATCAGGTTCTCCGCGTAGTGCTCGTGGACCTCCAGGAATGCGCCGTCGTCGAGCACCTCGCGGATGGCGACCTTCATGTCGTAGGGCTTGTTCGGGTCCTCGGGCACGAGGTCGTCGAGCTTGTCGCAGGAGCGGTCGGGCTCGTCGGTCGGGGTGGTCGCCGGCGGGTCCTCCAGGTTGTTCGAGGGGAGGTAGGAGAGGAGCGTCCGCACGGCGAGCAGACAGGAGGCATCATCCGGAGCGGTGAAGTGGCAGACCCCGGACTTCGACGCGTGGACCATGGCCCCGCCGAGGTCCTCCGAGGTGACCGTCTCGTGCGTGACGGTCTTCACCACGTTCGGCCCGGTCACGAACATGTAGGAGGTTCGCTCCACCATGAAGACGAAGTCGGTGATGGCCGGCGAGTAGACCGCGCCGCCGGCGCAGGGGCCGAGGATCGCGGAGATCTGCGGGATGACGCCGGAAGCCAGGGTGTTCCGCAGGAAGATGTCCGCGTAGCCGCCGAGGGAGACGACCCCCTCCTGGATCCGCGCGCCGCCGGAGTCGTTGAGCCCCACCAGCGGGGCGCCGACCTTCATCGCGGTATCCATGAGCTTCACGATCTTCTCGGCGTTCGCCCCGGACAGGGATCCGCCGAAGACGGTGAAGTCCTGGGAGAAGACGAAGACCCGGCGTCCATCCACCAGGCCGTGGCCGGTGACGACGCCGTCGCCGGGATAGCGTCGCTTCTCCATGCCGAAGTCCCGACACTGGTGGGCGACGAAGGCGTCGGTCTCCACGAAGCTGCCGGGGTCCAGGAGCAGGTCGATCCGCTCGCGGGCGGTGAGCTTCCCGCGGTCGTGCTGGGCCTTCACGGCCTCCGGGCCGCCGCCTTCCTTCGCCGCCCGGCGGAGTTCATCGAGCCGGCGGTAGGTCTCCTCGTGCGCCATGGTCTTCCTCCTCGACGAGTTCGACGAGGACCCCGCCGAAGGTCTCGGGGTGGACGAAGGCGATGCGGTGACCCTCGGCCCCGACCCGGGGAACCGCGTCGATGAGCCGCGCGCCGGCCGCGCGAAGGCGCGCGAGCGCGGCATCGATGTCCGGCACCCCGAAGGCGAGGTGATGGAGGCCGGGGCCGCGCTTCGCGAGGAACCGCCCGACCGGGGTCTCCGGGCCCAGCGGCTCCGTGATCTCCACGCGACCTTCCCCGGCGGCGAGCAGGAGGACGCGCACCCCCTGCTCCGCCACCACCGTCTCGGCCGCCACCTCGAGTCCGAGGAGGCGGTGGAACTTCTCCGCGAGCGCCGCGGCGTCCGGCGCGGCGATGTTCGCGTGGGCGAGACGGGTGGTCACCGGGCGCCCTCGGCTCCGAGGATGGTCTCGAGGCTCGCGCAGATCTCACCGATCGTGCAGTAGGACTCCACGCACTTGAGGACCAGTTCGGGCAGGTCCACGTCACCCCACGCCGCCGAGATCTCGAGCGCGGCGAGAGCGGCGTCGGCCCGGGAGTTGTCCCGGGTCCGGCGCAGCGCGGCGAGATCCTCGAGGACGCGCCGGGCCTCGGCCTCGTCCACCGGCGTCATGGGCGGCGGCGTCTCGTCCTCGATGCGGTACTCGTTCACGCCGACGACGACCTGCTCGCCCTTCTCGATGGCCTGCTGCGCCCGGTAGGCGGCGGCCTCGATCTCGGCGGTGACGAAGCCGGAGCGGATGGCGGCCACGGCGCCGCCCATCGCGTCGATCTTCGCGAGGTACTCGGAGGCGCCCCGCTCGATGGCGTCGGTCAGCTCCTCCACGAGGGGCGAGCCGCCGAGCGGGTCCACGACATCGGTGGCGCCGGACTCGTGCGCGATCACCTGCTGCGTGCGGAGGGCGAGCAGGGCGGCCTCTTGTGAGGGCAGACCGAGCGCCTCGTCGAAGGAGTTCGTGTGGAGCGACTGGGTTCCGCCGAGGACCGCGGCGAGCGCCTGGAGCGCCACGCGGACCACGTTCGTCAAGGGTTGCGCGGCGGTCAACGTGGAGCCCGCGGTCTGCGTGTGGAAGCGGAGCATCATGGACTTCGGGTCCTTCGCCCCGAAGCGCTGCTTCATGATCTTCGCCCACAGGCGCCGGGCGGCGCGGAACTTGGCCACCTCCTCGAAGAGGTGGTTGTGGGCGGCGAAGAAGAAGGAGAGGCGGCCGGCGAACTCGTCCACCGGCAGGCCGGCCGCGACGGCCTTCTCCACGTAGGCGATGGCGTTCGCCAGCGTGAAGGCCACCTCCTGGACCGCGGTGCAGCCCTTCTCCCGCATGTGGTAGCCGGAGATGGAGATCATGTTGAACTCCGGCATGTTCTTCGCGCTGAAGCGGAAGAGGTCGGTCGTCAGCCGGAGGTGGGCGTCGAGGGAGAAGCGGTTCGTGTTGCGCGCCGCGAACTCCTTCAGCATGTCGTTCTGGACCGTGCCGCGGACCTTGCCGAGCGGCACGCCCTGCTTCTTCGCCACGGCGGCCACCATGAGGAGGAGGACGAGCGCCGTGGAGTTGATCGTCATCGAGAGGGAGACCTGGTCGAGCGGGATGCCCTCGAGCAGCGCCTCCATGTCGGAGAGGCTGTTGATGGGGACGCCCACCTTGCCGATCTCGCCCTCGGAGCGGGGGTCGTCGGAGTCATAGCCGATCTGGGTCGGCAGGTCGAAGGCCACGGAGAGGCCGGTCTGGCCCTTGCCGAGCAGGTAGCGGAACCGCTCGTTCGTCGCGCGTGCCGAGCCGAAGCCGGCGTACTGGCGCATCGTCCAGAACCGCCCACGGTACATCGTGGCCTGCACGCCGCGGGTGAACGGCCACTCGCCGGGGTAGCCCGTGGTGCGCTCGAAGTCGCGCGCTTCGGGCGGGACGTAGAGCGGGGCGAGCAGGTGGCCGGAAGAGGTGCGGAACTCCACCTTGCGCTCCGGCCCCTTCCGGACCGCCGCGCCCCAGGTCTGCTCCAGCCACCGCCGGGAGACGCCCCCGGGAGGGGGCGGGGGCGGAGGAGCCGGGGGTTCCGCCTTCGGGGCGGGGGCGGGTTCGGGGGGGGGCGGAGGAGGCTCCGGGGCCGCCTGGACCACCGGCGGAGGCGGCGGGGGCGGTTCGGGAATCGGCTCCGGAGCGGGCTTTTCCATCTCGAAAATGCCCGCCGCGAAGTCGTCCTCGGGCGGCGGCGGAGGAGGAGGGGGGGGAGGAGGTGCCGCGGCCGGCCGGGGGGCGGCGGGCCTCGGCGCGCGCGCCGGCCTGGGTTCGGGCTCGGCGTCCGCGGCCAGGGGCTCGTCCGGTTCACGCGCCTCGGCGAGCTCTTCCTCGATCTCGTCCCACCATCCGGCTCCGTCCTCGGGGGCCGACTCGGGCTCCTCCGCGGCCTCGGGCGCCGGCGGCTCCCGCGTCGCGGGCGGGGGGGGGCGCTCGGGCCGGTCCCGGCGGGGACGGCGACCGCCGCGACGTGAGTCGCGGTCGCCGCGGTCCTGCCGGGGGGCGGCGCCCCGCGGGGGCGCGGGGTCGTAGGAGCCCGCTTCGCGCGCCGCGACCTCTTCGCGGTCCACGGCGGGTTCTCGGCCGATCCCGCGCGTCAGATCGGGCTGCGGGATAGCGGCGGGCGCCGAGTCGTCGGCGGGTTCATCGGTGGGGCGGGGCCGGCCGGTCGGCCGGCGGTGGGAGTCCCTGCGGTCGTTCATGGGAGGTTCTTTCCGAAAATCGGGGTACGACGAAACCTGCAAGATAGCCGCCCCGTCCCTCCCCCCGAAGCTCTGCCCGGGGATGACGCACCCGGGGCCAAGCCCCCGAACCACCAGAATGACGCGTTCGGTGCCAGACCCCGGCGGGGCGCGCCGGTCAGATCTTCGCCTGCTCTTCCCGGAGCCAGGTCAGCAGGCGCTCCATGTCGCTCGGGAGGGGGGCGGTGAACGTCACCTTCGAAAGGGAGAGGGGGTGCGTGAACGTGATCCGGAATGCGTGGAGCATCTGGCGGCGAACGAAGAAGGGCAGGCCGTCGTTCCGCCCGCCGTAGATCGTGTCGGCCACCAGCGGATGGCCGAGGGCGGAGAAGTGCAGGCGGATCTGGTGCGTGCGGCCGGACTTCGGGAGCACGGAGACGAAGGTGTAGCGGTGGAACCGCTCCTTCACCTCGTAGAACGTGTCCGAGGGGCGGCCGACGTCATGACGGACCGCCATGCGGAGGGGGCGGTGCCGGTCGGGGCCGATGGGCAGGGAGATGAGGTCGGAATCGAGCTCCACCACCCCGTGGGCCACGGCCAGGTACTCCTTGCGCAGTGTCCGCTCCCGGAACTGCCGGGCCAGGAAGTGGTGAGCCTGATCGCCCTTCGCCACGAGGACCACCCCGGAGGTCTCCTTGTCGAGGCGATGGACGATCCCCGGCCGGAGCTGGCCCTGGACGTTCGAGAGTTCGCCGAACCGGTAGGCGAGCGCGTTGGCGAGCGTCTGGTCCCGCTGGCCGGCCCCGGGGTGCACGGTCAGCCCGGCGGGCTTGTTGATGACGGCGATCGCCTCGTCCTCGTGGAGGACGTCGAGCGGGATGTTCTCCGGCCGGGCGTAGGGCCGGCTCAGCGTCGGAAGGCGGAGATCCACCCGGTCGCCCTCGGCCACCGGCCAGCCGGAGCGGGACGGCCGGCCGTTCACCAGGACGAACCCGTCCTTCACCAGCTTCTGGAGGAGGGTCCGGCTGTACCCCGGGAACCGGATCACGAGGAACCGGTCGACGCGCGTGCCGGCGTCCACCTTCGCCGCGACGAATCGGTGGCGCACCAGATTGTCGTAGTCCGGCTCGACCTGCGGCTGACCCTCCTCGTCATCCATGATTCGTCCATTCTAGCAGCCCGTCGGGGCAAGGGGTCGCATTGCTGAGAAGGTCCCCGGCCCCGACGGGCTGCTAGCTGCGGGTGTCCCGCAAGTCACCAGGTTGCCAACGTCCCTGTACTGCAGACCCTCGAAATCCCCGCGCCGCTCGCAGATTTCGCGTGAGTGAGCGCCGCCGGCGCCCGCCGCCGCAGGCGGCGAGGAGGGGGAGGCCGCGCCAGCGGCCCTTCGTGGGCCTCCGCAGCTCTGCTGCGGGAGCGGGCTCCGGGGGAGCACGCGATCGGCCCACGCGGGGGAGGATCTGCCTCCTCCGCTTGATCGACAGCGCGGGCGCGCCCGTCACCTCAGGCTGCGGGCGTGCCCGCGCTGTGGTGGAGCCCTACCAGCAGAGGAGGTCGCGGAGGGTTTC
>JALOQY010000009.1 GCA_025459285.1 Planctomycetota bacterium
CGTCGACGTCGAGTCTCCGGAACAGCTCCACGCGGGCCTTGCGGGCCACCTCGGGATCGTCGGAATCGAGGCCCCACGCGAGGGCGGTGAGCACGTTGTCCACGCGCCGCGCGGTGGTGGGATGGCGGATCGCCTGGACCTGGTGTTCGGCCCGGGCCGCCTGGTGGAGGAGGCGTTCGGCCCGCTTCTCGTCGGTCACGAGGCCGGCGCCCTGAAAGAACTGGAGGCGCCCGCGGACCTGCCGGACGCGGGCCTCGAGGGCGCTCAGCTCCACGGCGGACATCATCTCCGCCCGCGCCTGGCGGCGGATGTACTCGACCTCGGTGTGCTCGGCGATGTCCTGGTAGCGCCTCGTCCGCTCGAGCTGCCGCTCGGCGTCCTTGAGTTCGTTGGCCCACTTCGTGACGAAGTGGTCCTGGAGGGACTGCTGGGCCTTGAAGAACGCGGCGTCCACGAGGATGTTCGCGAGCGCGTCCGCCCACTCCGGGTCCATCACCCGGCAGAAGACCCCGTCCCGCAGCGCCTCCCGCGTCAGGGCCTCGCTCGTGGCGCGGGCCAGGCTGACGAGGCCGACGGCCAGCTCGCCGCGCACCAGGGTGTTCCAGTTGAGGATCATCGACAGCGGGTTCACCTGCTGCACCGCGAACCCGGCCAGTCCGGAGAGCCCCTTCCACGTGCCGATCGTGGCCTTCGCCGCCTTGTAGATCAGGGAGGGGTGGCGGACGAGCGTCCCGAGGGGCGTCTGGGGGCCGGGCGGGAACATCCGCGCGCTCAGCGCGGCGTAGAAGGCCTGGTCGGCGACCTGGATGAGGCTCGTGGTGGCGAGGTCGCTGGCCTCCAGCCACGCGAGTTCGTCCTCCACCCGGCGCAGCGTCTCCGTGGAGACGACGGACCAGTCCATCGCGTTGGCCCGCGCGAGCGCGGCGTAGCAGCCGGCGAAGTCGTCCTGGAACCCGAGATCCTTGGCGTCCTCCACGAGCGCGCCGGCGAGGAGTCCGGCCGTTCGGGGGATCGCCTGGCGGACGCGTTCCCGGGCGGCGTGGTCGCGCCGGTCCACGGTGTTCGTGCGCGCGGCCTCCTCCGCGAGGACCCGCGAGAGGTCCTCCTGCGCCGCCTCGCGCTCCGCGCCGGCGACTTCCCAGAACCGCGCGTAGTCGGGATGGCGGAGCAGTTCGGCGTGGTTCCGGATGGTCTGCCGGTACTCCCCGAAGTGCTCCCACCGGGTCAGGCCGAGCACGTCGAAGTCGAGCCGCTTCCAGAGCGGGAGCAGGCCCTTCATGACGCCGAGCTGCTCGGTCCGGAGGGCCACGTGGGAATTCAGGTCGTCGGCCTTGCCACGGCTCAGGTAGATGTAACAGAGGGTTTCGGCGACGCGTCCGGGGGAGAGGATCGCCTTCGGCGAGAAACGCCGCGTGTCCTCGTCCATGTTGTGGTGGCGGGCCTGCGCGCGTTCGAGGCCTTCGAGCGTCAGGGCGGCCCGCTCGCAGGCGACGAGGTACTCCGATCTAAGTCGCTCGAACAGCGTGACATCGAAGGAGCAGGCGATCCGCCGGAGTCCCCCGTTCGTGGCGTCGAAGAAGGCCCGGTCGCGCTTCAGGAGGTCGAGGGGAGCGGCCTTCGCCCCCGCGCCGCGCCGGACGGAATCGCCGCCGAGGTCGAAGGGTTCGTCGGGCGACAGGTCGAACCCGGAAAAGAGCGCGGGCCCGTCCCGGCCCCGGGCCTGCTCGAGGATCTGGATCTTGTCGCGCGTCTTCTTCCGCTCGTCGGCGAGGCTGTCCCGGGTCCGGGCGGTCTTCGTCCGGAAGGGGTACGGGCTTGCCCGGTTCACGACCTGCTTCGTGTTGTCGAGGAAGCCATCCCAGGCGCCGAAGCCGAGGTCGAGGACGCCCCGTCCGAGATTGGAGACCCACTGGAGGGCGCGGGTTCCCCCGCTGCCGGCGGCGAGCTGTTTCTTCCCGAGCAGCGTCGAGAGACCGTGGAGGTACTCGTTCTGAGCGAGGAGGGCGTCCTCGGTCCCGGCACCTCTCCGGAGGAGGCTCGCGATCCCGGTGTCGATCGCGGCCTCGCGCAGCTCGGCCCCCGAACTCATGATGACTTCGCGCGCCGGGAGGTCGCGGTCGTGGAGGATCCGCTCCGCGACGTCGGGGTCCGCCACCGCGAGCCGCCGGGCGGCGATGGCCCGCTCGACGCGCCCGGCGCCGATCGTCGTGAGCGACTCCGCGAGGATCTCCAGGTCGGCGGTGGTCCGGGCCATCGTCCGGCGGGCGTGCTCCAGTTCCACGTAGTGCGAGGAGATGCGGGCCATCGCGTTCCCCGTCGCCGCGCCGCCCTCACCCCCGACGGCGGCTTCCGCGAGGCGGCGCTGGCGCGCCTCGGCATACCGCTGGCGGAGCTCGGAGATGGCGCCCTCCGTCTCCCGGAGGCGGGGTTTCTGCCCCTTTTCGCCGGCCGCGCCGTCCGGCCCCGCGGGCCGACCGTCGAGCTTCGCCCGCAGGGAGGCGATGTCGTCGGACAGCGCGCGGAGTTTCCTCTCGTGCTCCGCCGGGTCCGCCGGAGGAGCCTGGCCCAGCTCCACCGCCTCCTTCGACTTCTTCTCCAGGTCGCGCTCCGTCTGCTCGATCGCCGCCACCAGGGAGATGCGCTCCTTCTCCTTCGCCTCGATCTCCGAAAGGAGGTGGCCGCCGGCCTCGAGGGCGAGCGTGCCCTGGATCCCGCGGGCGAGGGTGGCGTTGCCCGGAACGCCCGACGACTCCGCGCGGACGGTGGCCTCGAGGTGGGAGTCGACCGCCGCCTCACGGGCCGCGAAGGCGTCGGCGAGCCGCTGCCGCAGGGCCGCGATGACCCGGTCCCGGAGGGGTGCGTCCATCCGGTCGATCCGGCGGCCGTCCGCGAGGACCGCCGGGGGACCGTCCGGCAGGAGATTCGCCACCGCGGCGAAGTACTCGCCCTCGATCGTCCGGAGCCGCCCGAGCCGCTCGTCGAGCCGGCCCGCGAGGTCGCGGTACTGGTCATAGAGCTGCCCTCGCGGAGTCCAGGTGATGTCGAGGGAGACGATCGAGTCGAGGCCGAACACCGATGCGTCGTGCTCGATCAGGCCGCCCAGGGCCCGGGCCTCCAGGGCGAGGAACCGCTCGACCTCCTCCTCCACCTTCGCGTGCTCGGCCTGCCACGGGGCGAGGTGGATGACGAGGGGTGCGAGGGATCGCCCGCCCCGCCCGGCGAGCGAGACCTCCACCTTCACGACCCGGTCGTCGCCCGCGAGGAGCGCCGGCCCGGGGAGGAGGAGCAGCAGGATGGCGGGCAGCAGGCGGCGTGGTCCCATGATTCACTCCGTCCGGAAGTCCGGTTCGTCCCCGCCGACCCGGAACGCCAGGTCGGCGACCTTCGCCCGGAGTTCGGCGATCTGCGCGGCGAGGCGCATGAGCGCGGTGGAGTCGGCCCCGGCATCGACGCCGGCGGGGAGGGTCGGCGCGGCCGGCGTGGTCCGGGCCTCCCCCGCGAGACGGGTCACCATGTCGCGCAGTTCCGCAACCTGCCGGGCGAGAACCTCCACCGGCGCCGTCTCGTTGCCGCCCGCGGGGCGGACCGCCGCGCCGGCCTGGACCTGACGGCGAAGCGCTTCGAGTTCCGTGCGGAGGGCCTTCACCTCGACGTGAAGCGCGGAATCCCGCTCCGCCGGATCCGGGTTCCCGCCGGCGATCCCCGGGGGGGCCTCCTCCGGTCCGGCGGCCGGAGGAGGAACCGGGGGGGCGACGCCGAACCTCCCGCCGCCTCCGCTCCCTCCTCCTTCATCGCAGCCGGGCGAAAGGAGGCCGAGGAAGGACAACACCGCCGCCGCCGTGATCGTGCGCATCATCTCGCTCCTTTCGCGGGTCCCCCGCGCAGACCCTCGATCTTCTCCCGTGCCTTCGTCGCGTGATCGCCCTCCGGATCGATCCGGAGGTACATCTCGAACTCCCGGACCGCGCCGGCCGCGTCTCCCCCCGCCAGAAGCGCCAGCGCGAGGTTCCACCGCGGGACCGGGGCGAGCGGATGGCGCCGCACGAGTTCCGCGAACATCGCGGTCGCCTCCTCCCGGCTCCCCCGGGCGTGCCGCACGAGCGCGAGGAGATTCCCGGCGCGGAGGTCCTCCGGGTCGCCGGCGAGGATCTCCCGGAGGATCGCCTCCGCCTCCTCGAGCTTCCCGGTCTCCCGGGCCTCCTCGGCGCGGGCGAGCGCGGCGGCGGGCCCCTTCGCGGTCGCGGCCCCGAAGGTCCGCACCGTCTCGTTGCCCGCGCGGTCCGCGGCCCGCACGCTGACGGCGCCTTCCCGCCCTCCGCCCTCGGGGGGAGGCCGGAAGAACCAGCGCGCGAAGCCCCCGTCCCGGATCATGCCGGCCGGCACCCGGAAGCCGCCGATGCGGACCTCCGGCGGCTCCGGCGGCAGGCCGCTGCCATCGTCCCGCAGCCGCAGGGCGAGGATCGGGCCGGCCAGTTCCGGCCGCCACTCCGAAAGCGCTAGGAGTTCCGGGGCGAGACGATCCACCGTGAACGTGACGACGACCTGCGAACCGTTGCCGAGCCGGTCCCGGGAGGAGAGCACGGCGGTATGCCGGCCCTCTGGGAGCCGTTCCCGGGGCGTGAAGGCGAGAAGGCCGGAGTCCGGTTCGAAGGAGTAGCCCGGGCCGCCGGCCGTGCCCCGGCCGAGTTCGCGTCCGTCGAGGGTGAGCGACACCGAGTAGGGGTCGAGTCCGGCTCCGGAGTCGACGAACACCGCGGAGAGGAGTCCGAGGTCGTTCAACGCGGCGCCGTCCGCGGGAGACAGCCGCGTCACCTCCGGGCCCTCGCGGTCGACGAGGAACGACCACGCGGCGCGGGCCCTCGTCCCGCCGCGATCCGCGAGGAGGAGCTCGACCTCGTGCGGTCCGGAGGCGAGGACCGCCGGCGGGTGGCCGAGGACGAAGCTCCCGGCAGCGTCGAAGCGGGCCTCGATCCGGAGGCCATCGAGGCGGAGGAGGACGGAGTCCGGGTCGATGCCGCCGCCGGTGTCGAGCACCTCGGCCCCGAGGACCGGGCGTTCGAGGGCCGTGGCGGCGTCCGGGCCGGGCGTCACGGAGAGGATCCGCGGGGGATCGGTGGCGATCGTGAAGCGCCAGGTCGCGGTCCTCTTGTTCTCCACGACGTCCTCGGCGTAGAGCGTCACGACGTGCGACCCCGGCGTGAGGTCGGCGCGTGGCTCGTAGCGGACGGTGACCTCGGTGGGGTCGGCCTCGTCGATGACCGGCGTCACCGGTTCGCCGTCCACCCGGAGCGTGATCCGGTTCTCCGGCCCCACCGCCACGCCGGTCCCCTTGTCCACGATCCGCGCGGCAATGACCGGGCGGAGCCGGGAGACCGTCGCCTCGGGAGCGGGCTCCATCTCCCGCACCGAGGGCGGCGTCGTCTCCGCCACGACCACGTAGCTCGTGACCTTGTCCGCCGGGGCGATCACCTTGAAGTTTTCGAGGTCGATGAGGATGTCGGGGACCGGCTCCCACCGCCCCTTCTTCCCGGAGTCGGGCTCCGGGGGCGTCCAGCGGACCACCTTCAGGCGGTCCTTCATGAACTCGGGATCGGAATACTGGTCGCCGAAGTCGGCGAGGTCCGAGACCGAGAAGACGATCTTCGGCAATTCGGGCATCGTGGCCTGCGAGGCCGAGGCCCGGAGTTCCATCGGCTCCTCGGTATCCCGGTTCAGCTCGACGCGGTAGGGCCGGCTCACCATCTCCATCTCCAGCGGGAGGGGATCCGGAGCCTTCGGGTCCGTTTTCGGCTCCTTCGGGTCCCGCGGGATGTGCTCGTAGCGCAGGAAGACGAGGTCTCCCCGGCCGCGGACCTGCCGGGCGGCCCGCGAGGGGATCATCGGTTCGACGCCGGGCGGGATCACGAGGATCGCCTGCTGGTCGACGGACTCCACGACGCCGCCGGTGGCCGGGTTCAGCGGCGTGACCCCGAACTCCGCGGTCTGCTCCACCACGTTCCCCGCGGGATCGGGAGAGTGGACGACGATCTCCACCTTCCCGTTGAAGACCTCGAGCTGCTGGGGCCTGAGCTTCACCCGATGGTGGTAGACGCCGTCCGGGTCCTGCTCCACGGTGAGTTCGCCGGAGTCCCCTCCGAGCACGGCCTGCTTCGGTCCGCCGGGAAACGCGAGATAGAGCAAGATGGACGGTTCGTCCGACTCGATGTCGAGGATGACGAAGTCCTCGGAGGGCACCGGCTTGATCTTCAGCTCCGGCTTGATCGAATCGACGACCGCAGAGAGGGAGGACGAGGGCGGGGACTCGTTGCCCGCGGCATCGAGCGCGGTCACCGACCAGTACCACCGCCCGTCGCACGGTGGATCGTCCACGATCACCTCGGCGCGGATCTCCTTCCGGACGGGCGTGAGACCCTCGGTCGCGAGGATCGGGGTGAGGGCGCGGTAGAGGTCATACGTGATCGGCGGCTCGCCCTTCGGCGCGTACGTGAGCGAGAAGACGCCGAGCCTCAGGTGCTCCGCGTTCAGGAGATCGGGCCTCTCCGGCGCCGTCACGTCCACGGCGAAGGTCTCGCCGGTGGTTTCGAACGTCTCGAGGATCCGCGGCGCCTCCTCGGGGTTGTCGCACTCCTCGAGCCGGAAGGACCGCTTCGGCTCGGCGATCCTCGTCGCCTCGTTCCCCATGAGGTCGGTGCCGCGGAAGCGGAAACGCCACGCCCCCTCGGGGCCGGCGGCGGGGACGCGGAGGAGGCCGGCGAACTCCGTCCCCGGCGCCCGGCCGGCGAGCGGGACCGGGATCCACGCCTCGCTCCCCTCCGGAGCCGCCTCCAGCGCCGGCACGGCCGAGAGCGGCTTCGTCGCCGAGAGCCGGACGGGCCGGTCGCCGGCGCGCACCGGGACCTTCTCGAGCTTCCCGGTGTAGCGGTTCGGGCGCAGGGTGAAGAGGTCGTCGATCGTGACGTGCGCCTCGGCGGGGGTGCGGTCGATGACGAGCTTCGCGCCGGCGGCGACGAACGTCCCCTCGCGCCCCTCGCGGTCCCGGCCGGCGAAGCGGAAGAGGGCTGCGCCTTCGGGCGTCGCGGCGGTGACCGCGAACCGCCCGGCGAACGTGGTCCCGCCGTCGCCCTCGGCGGCCAGCGGAACGGGGATCTCCGTCCCGCCGATCGAGAGCGCGAGGTCCGGCGGGGCGGCGAGCGGTGCGCTGGCAGTGAGGGTGACCTCCGCTTCGCCGAGGCCCACCGCCGTCACCGCGTCACCCGCGGAGAAGACCGTCCGGACCTCGATCGAGGCCTTCGGGACCATCGTCTTCGAAACCGCCGCGAGCCATTCCGAGGGCGGCCCCTCGTTGCCCGCGAGGTCCACCGGGACCACCGTGTACTCGAAGGTCCCGTCCTCGGGCGGCACGTCCTTCAATGAGTACCGCTCCGTGACCCTCTCCACGAAAAGCGTCGTCACGGGAGCCGGTTCCCCTGCCGGCTCGGCCCGGCGGACGACCCGGTAGAAGTGGGGGATCTCCCCCTCCGGCACCTTGAAGGAGACGTCGATGGCGCCGAGGCGGTCCGTGGTGTCGGTGGCCGCGGCGGCCTCGCGCACGGGAAGCGGCGGGGTCCGGTCCACCTCGAAGTACTCTCCCTCGAGGATCTCGCGCCCCTCGTTGCCCTCTTCGTCCCGGCCGAGGAAGGCGAAGTACGCCGCGCCCTCCGGGGCGTCCGCGGGCACGGCGAGACGGCCGCGCCACACCGGTCCGTCGGCGACGAGTTCCACCGCCACCGGCGCGGCGGCCTCGAAGTACGTGACCGTGAGCGAGGGCGGCCCCGCGAGCGCCTGGTCCGCGGCCAGCTCCACGCGGTACGCCGTCGCCCGCAGGCGGTTCACGCGCGCGCCGGACTCGGAGAAGATCCGGACCGTCGCCACCGGCGGGTGGTCGGTCACCGTGAGGAGCACCCCCGCGGAGGGCGCGCTCTCGTTGAGCTTCCCGTCCACCGCGGTGACGAAGAAGGTGAAGGTGCCGTCCTC
The DNA here is from genome assembly GCA_025459285.1 of Planctomycetota bacterium. Lineage (GTDB taxonomy): Bacteria > Planctomycetota > JAJSAM01 > JAJSAM01 > JAJSAM01 > Prado167. The sequence goes on from JALOQY010000009.1 coordinate 8,014, forward strand.
CGGCGGCGCGCCGTAGATCTCCGTGAACGGGTACATCTCGTTCATCCGGCGGGCCCGCGCCGGGTCGCGCTCCTCGCCCTCGGCGTAGTAGACGTTGTAGAAGGCGGCGGCCTCGCCCTCCGGCGGCCGCCAGGAGAGGCGGATCGTCCCGGCCTTCAGCACTTCGCCCGTCACCTCGCGGGGCGGGTTCGGCGGGGAGAGGTCCACCGTGACCGCGGCGAAGGCGGAGAGGGGGCCGGGATTGCCTGCCTCGTCCACGGCGCGCACCGCGTAGTGGTAAGTCCCCGCGCCCGGGCGGTCCTCCACGCCGAGGGCGCCGTCGGCGACGAACGCCGGCCGCTCCGGCACCTTCTCGGGGTCGGTGGTGCGGAACACCTCGAACCGGCGCACGCCCGGGTCGTCGGGCGGGTTCCACGCCGCGAATACCCGGCCCTGCGTCAGGGAGGCGACGCGCACCGCGGGCGGCGCGGGCGGCGGCGTGGTGCGGACGAAGACCACCGCCGCGCTCTTCTCCTCGTTCCCGAGGAAGTCCGTGGCGACGACCTCGATCACCCCGGCCCCCTCGCCGGTGGCGGCGTCCACGGCGAACGTCGCCTCGAAGAGGCCGCCGGCGGCCGGGACGACCGCGAGCGGGAGACCTTCCGCCCGTCCGGCGGCGAAGAAGGTGGCGCGCGGCGGGGCGGCGAGCGGCTCCGAGGTTGAGAGCGCGAGCCGATAGGAACCGGCGCGCAGGAACCACCGCTCGCCCTTCCGCGGGGTATCCGCGGGGAAGGCGAAGGAGAAGGCCGGCCCGCGGGCGTCGACGTCGACCTCCGTGGCGCCCCGGAGGAGCTGCGATTCGATCTCGATACCGTCGACGACCGCCCGACCGAGGAATCGGACGGCGGCCCGGCCGGCGGGCAGGCTTTCCGCGAGTTCCACCCGTCCGGTCCACTCCTTCCCCGTGCCGGCCAGTTCGACCGGCAACTCCGTGCCGTCCGCGGCGACGATCGCGAGGAGCGGTGGTCCGGAGAGCGCGTGCGACACGGCGAGGCGGACCGCGGCCCCCTTCTTCGTGATCGGTCCCTCCGGTTCGAAGGCGACGCTCGCCACGGGCAGAGCCGATTCGAAGTCGATGGCGACGGCCTCCGAGACGGGGCCCTGATTCCCGGCCGCGTCGAGGGCCGAAACCGCGTAGCGCAGCTTCCCCCCGGGCGAGCGGTCGAGGAAGGGCGGGGCGGACACGTCCCCGGCCGGCGCGAGATCGCCGCCCTCCACGCCGCGAAGGACGCGGAAGGCCGCGGCGTCCGGTCGGGGAACGAAGTCCACGCGCACCGCCGTGCCGCGCTCCGCCGGGATGGCGGTCGGGGGCTCGAGCGCGCCCGGGGGCTCGCGGTCGGAGCGCGCGCGGACCTCGGGGGCGGCGGTCCCCTCGACGCCCATGCGGGAGACGGCGGCCACCGAGTAGAGGTACTCGCCGTCCTCCGGCGGCCGGTCCGTGAAGTCGAGGGCGGCGACGAGGTCCGCCACCACTTCCGTGCCCCGGCGCACGCGGTAGCCGGCCACCGGGACGGGGAGAGGGCCGGAGGCGGGCGGTGGCGCCCAGGCGAGCGCCACGCGGCCCCCCTCCGCGGACCGTGCCGTCACGTTGGCGGGCGGCGGCGGGGCCCGGCGGTTCAGGAGGAGCATCTCGCCGCGCGTGAGCCTGGTGCCGGTCCGCCCCGTCAGGTCCGTGGCCGAGAAGAGGAAGGTGGCCGGCCCGTCGGGGGCGGCGTCCGGGACGTCGAGGACGCCGCGCCAGCGATCTCCGGAGCCTTCGAGGCCGGCCTCGTGCTCCGTGCCGTCCGCGGTGCGGAGCCGGAGGGAGACGGCCAAGCAGCTCTTGCTGAGCTCGAGCGACACGCGGAGGGGGCGTACGCCCTCCTCGACCGTGAGGGCGCCCACCGGCGGGTCGGCGCTCTCGAAGAGCGGCCGGGCCGGGCCGTCACCCACGGTCACCTCGACGCAGCGCCGGATCTTCCCCCCTTCATGACCGAAGGCGTCCTTCGCGTGGAGGGTGAAGCGCGCGACGCCGTCGGGCACGCCCTCGGGGATGGCGAGCGTCCCCTCGTAGCGGCGCGCGTCACCGGTTCCGGCGAGGGCGATCTCCGGGGCGATCCCCCGGGCGGCGATCGTGAGGCGTGGCGCCTCGGCCACTTCCTCATGGAGGACGAGGATGACCCGGACCGAGGTCCCGGCCCGCAGGGGCTGGTCGGGATCGAGATGGACGTCGGCCACCGGCGGGTCCCGGTCCACGTAGATCGTGGCCCCGGCGGAGATCCACTCGCCGCGGTTCCCCGACGGGTCGGTGCCGGAGAAGGCGAACCGCGCCTCGCCGTCCGGCGCGCCGGCGGGGATCTCGACGCGTCCGGAGAAGATATGCTCCCCGGCGGGGGAGAGTTCCACCGGGAGGGGTTCCCGCCCGGGGATCGCGAGCGCGAGGACCGGCGGCCCGGCCAGGGGCTCGCTGACCCGGAGTTCGAGGTCCAGCGGGCCGGGCGTCCGGCGCCACGGCTTCGCGACGATCTGCGCATGGGGCGCCACGGTGTCGAGGAGCACCTCGGCGGGTTTCGAGAGCGGCGAGGGGTTGCCCCGCCGGTCGCGGGCGGTGACGAAGTAGACGTACCGGCCGTCGCGGGGCCGGTCGGTGAAGGCCGTGCGACCCGGCTCCAGGTGGGCCGTCGCCGGGACGAGGAGAGGGTCGAAGGGGCTCGCGTCGGCGCGGCGATAGACCGAGTAGCCGTCCACGCCGGCCTCGTCCGAGACCGACCACGAGACGAGGATCGCGCGGTCCACGGGCTTCGCGCCAACGCCGGCAACCGCCTTCGCGAGGCCGGCGCCGAAGACCTCGATCGCCGCGGGCTCGGAGGGCTCGGAGCGGTTGCCGGCCTCGTCCATAGCGACCAGCCGGTAGCGGAACGACCCCGTGCCGGGGGCGCGATCGGAGATCGTGCCGGGGCCCGGGCCGGCGAGGGAGGCGGCCTCGACCGGCGGTGCACCGGGAACCTCGCGCAGGAGGAGGGTCCACACGACACCGTCGCCGGCGGGGGCGGCGGGGAAACTGGCGTCCACCCGCCCGCGGGGGCCGGCGCCGAGGACGGGACTCTTCGGTGTTCCGGGCGGCGTCAGGTCGATGCGGAGCACGGGCGCGCGCACTTCCGTTACCGGACTCCCGTCGGCGGTGGCGGCCTCCACGGCGATCGTGGCCGGTCCGTCGGCGGTTCCGGCCGGGGCGGCCATCGCGCCGGTCCACTCGCCGGCGCCCGTCTCCGCGAGCGCGATCGGCGTGCGCGGGCCGCCGCCGGCCGGCGCGAGGAACGCCCGGGGCGGGGCGGAGAGCGGTGCCGAGGTCCGGACCTTCACTTCGACGGGCCGGTGGCCGATGGCGCGCGTGGCGACTTCCACGGTGATCGTCGCGCCACCGCCGGTGGAACTGCCGGTGACGCCGAAGGACCACGCGCGGGGCTCCGCGAACTCACGCCCGAGGTCGTCGGCGAGGCCTCCGAGGTACCGCGCGGAAACGATCTCGCCGGGCGCGAATGGGCGCTCCGGCGTGAGGACGACGGTGCGCGTCGCCTCCTCCCACTCGACGCGGACGAGGACGGCGCCGCCCGTGGTCCCGGTGCATTCGAATCGCGCCGAGGCGACACTCGCCGGCCGGCTCAGCCGGAGCCGTAGCGGGGCGGCGGGGTCGACGCCCGACGAGTCGTCCGCGGGAACGACCCCGGTGATGAGAGGCGGCGGGAACCGCCCGGTCGAAGGGAGGTAGCGCGCGGCGATCGAGAGCCGGCCGGAGGCGCCGAGGGAACCGCGATCGAAGACCGCGAGCCAGAGGGGATCGGATCCGTCCGCGACGAAGGTGAAGGTCTCCGGGTACCCGCTCCTCCCGCCGGCGGTCCCGTCGAAGGTGGCGAGGACCGGGTTCAACCGCCCGAGCAGGTTCGCGAGCCGCCATACGTCCGGATCGCGGTACGGCGGGTAGCCGAACTGGGTCGTCTCGACGACGATGCGGCCGCGGCCCACGGCCTGCACCGCGACGAGCGCTTCTTCCGGCGCCCCGGGCCGCGTGAGCACGGGCACGAAGCCGGCCCCCGTCGCGCCAAGGAAGGCGGCGGTGGCCGGAATCCGCGCCAGGCGCTCCGCGGTCGCCGGGACCGTGCCGCCGGCCAGGGGGTGCGCCGGATCGGCCGCTTCCGCCGGGGTGAAGGCATCGACGCGCCGGAGGGCGAGGCCGAAGAGCGCGGGCGACCCGGGCCCGAAGACCTCCACCTCGCCGAGCTGGATCTCGCTCGCGCTTCCGTGGTTGCTCTTCGCGATCAGGCGCACGAACCGGGCCTCACGGGCCGGGAAGGCGAATTCCTGCGGTCCGTCCCGGGCCTCGAGGGTCCCGGTGGCGACGTTCTCGAAGGGGCCGTCCGCAAAGAGCGAGAGGGCCACCTCGAAGTCCTTCACCCGGCGGTCCTCGGCCTGCGCGTGGTTGTAGAGGACCACGCGGTCGAGCGGTCGGGCGCCTTCCCCTCCGAGCTCGAAGACGATTTCCTGGTCCGTGACCTGTTGCGCCGCTCCGCACCAGCCGCAGTGGCCGGCGTTGCCGGGAGCGGCCACGCCATCGATGAGCTTCGCTCCGACCCACGAGGACGAGTACTCGCTGGTGGCGCGCACGACGCGCCCCCCCCGGGTGGCGGCGATCTCGGAGAGCGAGAGTTCCGGGGCGAGGAGGACGAACGTGCCGCCACCCTCCGCGAACGCCCGCACCTTCTCCAGGAAGCCGGATTCGCCGAGTCCGAAATCGGCGAGGGAGCGGGGCGCATCGAGGAGGACGACGTCGAACTCTCCGAAGCGATCGGAGATCGTCCGGGCCTCCGGGGCGGCGGCTTCGACGCGGGTCCAGAGGATGGCCATGGGCCACAGGTCCTCCAGCCGGAAGTCGCTCCGCCCGGCGAGGTGGAGGACCCGGACCGGCGGCGCGGGGCGGCCGTCCGGCGTGCCGGCCCGCAGGATCTCCACCGCGGGGTCGACCGTCGCCGGCACGTCGAGGACGCGCACCTCCATCCCGGTCCCCTCTTCCGGGGCGATCGCGAAGACCACCCGGGCCCCCGGCGGATCGAGGACGAGAGGGAGCGGTTCGTCCGGCCGCAAAGAGACCGCGCGCTCCACGGCGTCGCACCACGCGAAGGGGCGGACGGTGGAGAGAGGTGTGAGGACCGCGAGGACCTCGTAGCCCTCGGGGTCGAAGAAGGCCGGCACCGCGTCGCGGACTTCCACGAAGAGCGTGCCGGCGGGGACATCGATCTCGCACGACTCCCCGTATCCGCGGCCGCCGCCCTCGGAGCCGTCGAGGCGGAGGAAGGGCCGCGCGAGGTTGTCGCCGGTGAAGAGGCGGACGACAGGGTCGAGGTTCCCGCCGAGCGGCCGCACATCGAGTCGCAGCCGGGAGGGCTCGGATACCGGGAAGCGGAACCAGTCGGTGTCGATGGGGGTCGACAATGCCGCCCGGGCCGTCTGTCCGGGGTTGGAGGCGCGGGCCGCGAGGGCGCGGTCGTCCGGCTCGCCGGGGTCGGCGTCCTCGCGCAGGTCGAGGGAGAGGCGCCATGAGGCGAGGGCGGAGGCGCCCTCGGGGTCGGATACCCGGACGAGGTACCGGCCGGGAGAGGGGAGCGGGACGACGATCCGCTCCGGCCGGCCGCGCGGGTCGGCGTTCACCGGCACGGTCGTTTGGCGCCGCGAGACGACGAGCGGGCTCGGGAAGCCGAGGAGGTTCGCGATGCGCCAGTCCGCGGCGCGGTTCGACGGGTGGCCGATCTCCTGGGTGTCAGCGATCAGGAGCCCCTTGCCGGCCGGGCGCACGGCGGTGATCGCGCGCGTCCGGTCGGAAACCGGGGTGGCCACGATCGTGAAGCCGGCCTCCACGGCCCCCTCGAAGGAGGAATTCTGGTCGGAGACGGCGTAGCCGTTCCAGGGGCCCTGCGCGAAGCCCGAGGCCAGGGGATGGTCGGGTTCGAGGACGAGGACCTCCTCGTCGGACCACTCGGGGGTGTGCCGGAGACCGAAGAGCCCGCGGACCGTCTCCGGGCCATGGACCTCGATCTCGCCGAGCTCGGTGTGGTTCGGGTCCCCGTGGTTTCCGAGGAGCACGACCTTCACGAAGCGGGCGGCGACGGGGTCGAATCGGAACACCTGCCGGAGATCCGTGGTCTCCACGCGGAACCGGCCCATGGAGCGGAACCCGGCATCGGGCGCCTCGATGGAGACGAGGACCTCGACCTCGCTCGGCCGGCGCCCGGGGGTGTACGCGGGGGTCCACAGCACGACGGAGTCCACGGTCCGGGTCGCGCGGGCCGTCGTGGCGAGGACGAACTCGTGGGGGAAGGGGGCCTTCGTGGCGGAGGCCCAGCCGCGCGCGGTGCTGCCGTCGATCACGTTGCGGGCGTGGAGCCCATGGTTGTCGAAGGAGGACGGCTCGATGGCGAGTTCCCCGCCCCGGTGGCGCGCTACCTCGCCGAATCCCGAGGTTGCCTGAGGGCAGAGGAGGATGAACCGTCCGCCGCCCTCCACATAGCGGAGGACCTCGGCCTGGGTCTCGGCCCGGTCGAGGTCGAACGCCAGGAGGTCGGTGAGCCCATCGAGGACGACGACGTCGAAGGTCTGAAGCGTCTCCGTCCGGAGGACCGGGACGAAAGGGGAGAGGTCCACCTGGAGCGGCTCTCCGCGGCCGGTGGTCCCGAGGAGCCGCGGCAGCTCGACGAGGAGGTCGTCGAGGTTGCCATCGTTCCCCGCCGTGACCTCCACCTCGATGGTGTTCTCCCCGGCCCGGAGGAGTCCGTCCGGTATCGCGAGGGGTGGTGTCGGGCTCTTCGGTTCGATGCGGCCGGCCTCCTCGCCGTTCACGCGGACGACGAGCGGGAGGTGCTGGTCGAGGATCCGGAGCAGCAAAGCGGATCCTTGCGGGGCGGCATCGAGAGTCAGGCTCCACGACTGCTTCGGGCCCGCGAGCGGGGGCCAGCCCGCGACCTCCTCGTTGCCGAGGTGGAGGCGCCGGCCGGGCGGCAGGAGGCTCGCGGCGTCGGCGCGCTCCCATTCGACCCCGGCGGCGAACCGGTCCGGCAGGTCGTAGTCGGTCCGCCCGCCGCGGATGTAGAGGGCCCGGAGCGTCTCCGTCCGGTTGGTGAGCACCTCCACGAGGGGGTTGAGGATCGGGTCCACCCCGTCGAGGCCGAGGGAGAGCATTCCGGGTTTGCCCGCGATGAACGAGAACCAGTCCTCGTCGCCGGCCGGGAACGTGGTCCCCTCGGCGATGCCGCCGGCGGGGAGTGGGGCGGCCGACTCGCGGCGGTCGTTACCCGTCGTCCCGGCCAGTTTCGTGAAGCGCGCCTCGACCCGGGCCGTTCCGCCGGGGCCGGCCGTCGCGGGATCGGCGTCGAAGACCCGGAGGAGGTAGCGCCCCGGACGCAGGTCGGCGATCAGACGCTCCTCTCCGCCGAGGTCGAGGCCGGAGAAGCCGTCGGCGGCCGCGAGGACCCCGGCGCCCTCCGCGCCGAGGAGTTCGATCCGCGGGTCGAGGAAGCCGGGGACGTCGAGGACGTCGACCTGCAGGCGTCCCGGAGCGGCGACCTCGAGCGAGAACCAGCATTCCGCGGCCGGCGCGGGTAGCGGACATGGGGAGGAGGCCGCGCCGGCGGCGAGGTCGAGGGGCCGTGCCCCCTCGCGGGACGCGGAGGCCGGCGCCGGCGGGGGGGGCGGTGGCTCGGCCGGCGGCGCGGGAGGTTCCTCCGGACCCTTCCGGATGAGGATCCGGAAGAGGCCAGGGGAGGCCCGGTTGTCGTACTGCCAGGTGTGGCCCTGCTCCCCGCGGCCGCGCGGGCCGTCGTGGATGAGGACGAGGTAGGTGTCAGCCTCGGGGATGTCGAAGCGGACGCGGAATTCCCCTCCGGGGGCGAGGACCGGGGAGAGGCCTTGGGCGATCCGGCCTTTGTCCTTCCGGTGGATCTGCACGGAGGGGGCGACGGGCGCCGGCAGGTCCGCGAGGACGACCTCGAAGGCGCCGGGTTCGAGGTCGGCGGCGTACCAGTCGTGGTCTCCCTCCGGGAAGATCGCCCCCGAGCCGGAGAGCGAGCCGTCGGGCTTCCGGTTGAGCGGAGAGGCCGCCAAGGGTTCGTCGTTCGGCTCGGTCTCCGCTCCGGCCGAAAGGAACCGCGCCGTGAAGCGGTAGGGTTCCGGCGCGCCCCGGTTGTTGAAGAGCCAGCTATGGCCCTGCTCGCCGAACCCGCGCGGACCGTCCTGGATCAGCGCCACGTACTCGCCGGGGACGGTCACGCCCTTCAGGAGACGGACGTCCCGGCCGGGAGCGCCGGCGTCCCGCGTGGCGATCTCGCGGCCGTCGGGGCCGTAGAGCCGGAGGAAGGCGTCCACCGCGTCGGGTATGCCGGCGGCCTCGAGGACGACGTGGCCGCGGCCCGGAGGGGGGATCGTGAACCGGTAGTAGTCGTGGTCACCGGCGGGAAACAGGATGCCCTCGATCGTGGTTTCGAGCGCGATCTCTCGCGCCGCCTCCGGGGAGTTGTTCGGCTCGTGCGCGTCGGTCACCGGGATGAGGTCGGCCCGGAGACGGTAGGGTCGCTCCGAGGCCTGGTTGCGCCACTGGTGGCCGTGGCCACCCTCCCCGTGGCCGTGGGGGCCGTCCTGCAGCACGAGGAGCCAGGTGCCCGGACGGCCCACCGGTTCCCGGAGGAGGAGAGGGGAGCCCGGAGCGGTGTGGAGCCGGCGGTGCTCCTGCCCGTCCGGGTTCGCGATGCTGAGGCACGGTGCGACGTGGGCGGGGAGCCCCTCGCAGGTGACCGAGAGGATCGCCGCGCCCGGCGGGACCTCGAGGGAGAAGACGTCGATGTCGCCGGTCGGGAAGAGGGTGCCGGAGACCTCGGTGCCCGGCTCGATTCTGGCCGCGGCGGCGCCCTCGTCGTTCGGTTCGTGGCGGTCGGCGGCGTCGAGGAGGGTCGCACGGACGCGGACGGGGTCGGTGGAGGAGGCGTTGTCCCACTGGTGACCGTGGCCGCCCTCGCCGCGGCCGCGCGGGCCGTCGCGGAGCGAGAAGACCCAGCGTCCCCCCGCGGCGATCGGGTGGCGGAGGACGGCCCGCCCGCCGGCGCCGGTGTGCCGCGCGGCGACGGGCTTCCCCGCGGGATCGTAGAGATCGACCGCGAGCGCCACCGGATCCGGCGCCGCGGCTTCGAGAACGAGAGTCCCGCGGGCCTTCGCCGGCAGTTCCACCGCGAAGAAGTCGAAGTCCCTCGTCGGAAAGATGGTGCCCGTCGCCTCCTCGCCCGGGGCGAGGACCTTCGCCGCCGCGATCTCGCCGTTCGGCTCGTGACCATCGGGAGCGGGAGTGAAGAGCGCGGTGATCCCGTAGGGCTTCGCGCTCGCCCGGTCATGCCACTGGTGGCCGTGCCCGCCCTCGCCGGGACTCCAGGCGCCCTCCACCACCTGTGCGTAGACGGTGCCGACGTCCGCCGCCTCCAGGGCGCACTCGACGCGGAGTCGGAAGAATCCCTGCGTCCGGGTGAGTTCCTTCCCGGCCTCGTCGAGCAGGAGGACGACCGGGGTCAGGTCGGACGGCAGCGGGTCGAGGATGACACGCAGGAGGCCGCGCCCGGGCACCGCGATCCGGAAGAAGTCCTGGTCCCCGACCGGGGCGACCGTCGCCTCGAGCCGCTCCCCGATGGGCAGCGCGGTCGCCGTCGCGGGATCGTTGTCCGGCTCCCGCGCATCCGGCGGGGCGTCGCCCCGGGCCAGGGCGGAGCCGAGGACCGTGAGTCCCAGAACGAGGAGACACGAAGCCCCGGCCCGCTTCGACAGCGCGTGCATCTGCAGGTCCCTCCGCGGATCGCGCCGTGGCGGCGCTGTGTGATTCTCGAATCGCCGGGGCCACAAAGCAATGAGGATGTCGGGGTCGACCTCGACGAAGCTCCGGCGCAGAACCAGCAGCCCGTCGGCGTAAGCCTCCGCGCTGGTGGAAGCCCCTCGGCGACGGGCTGCCAGCGCGCGGGGGCCCGCGAAAACAACGCGGGTGGTGGGAAATGCAGGCTAGACTGCCGCCCGACCGGATGGCCTTTGGATCGACACGGTGACCTGCGAGGAACCCAATGGACTACCTCGCCTTCGCGGAGGGTTTCGCGCTGCTCACGCTGGCGGTCCGCCTCCGGACCCCTGGGATCGTCGGCGACCTTCCCTGGCCCTGGCTCCAGCGGTCCTGCCTCGCCGGATGCGCCAGTCTCTGGCTCGGGGCGATGGACGCCGCCTTCCAGTCCCCACCGGCCCTGCGGTGGGCGGAGGCGGGCCTCCTGGCGCTGTCGGCCCTCGCGCTCCTCGAGTTCGGGCGGCGCGGCGGACGGGCCCGCGGCTGGCGATGGCCCGGCGGCTGGCTCTCCCTGGTTCTCTTCTGTCTTGCATGCTCCGGAGCGGCATGGGGAGCGGCGGCCGTGATCGCCACGGTGGAGTGGGCGCTGGTGCTGCCCGGCTGCCTCCTCGGCGGCGCGGTGCTCTGGAGCGAGGCCGGCGGGGCCGCTCCTTCCGGCGTGGGGCGAGGCCTGCGGATCGCGGCCGGAGCGCTCTTCTTCCTCGGCGTCCTCCACTCCCTGGTCGCCTCCGCCGGCCGGCTCCTGCCTCTGCGGGTCGGCGGCGACGTGCCCTTCGAGATTCTGGCCGGCTTCCCTGCGCCGCTGCTCGGGTTTCTCGGCGTCGCATCCCTCGCCGGCGGCCTGTGGCAGGCGTTCCGGCCCGATCCCCGGAGCCGGGGGCCGCGGCGTCGGATCGACGGCTTCACGATCCCCCGGACGGTCCTGCTGCTGCTGGCCGGCGGCCTGCTGGCCGTCCAGTGGCGGGGGAGGGAAGACGACCGCCGGCAGCGGGAGGACCTGCTGGCCCAGGCCAGGGCCATCGCCCGGAGCATCGACGTGGACCGGGTCGCCGCTCTCTCCTTCACCTCCGCCGACGCGGATCGACCGGAGCATCGGGAGCTCTGCGACCAGATGCGCGGCTACCGGGGGGTGATCCACTGCCGGGGCATCTGGACCCTCGCCCGGCGCGGGGACGAGCTGGTCTTCGGCCCCGAGTCCTACGAAGAGGACGACCCCCTCGCCTCGCCTCCCGGCACCGTCTACGAGCAGCCCACTGATCGGAACCGCGCGATCTTCTTCGAGAAGCTGGCGTTCACGGAGGGACCGGACACCGACGAGTACGGGTCGTTCATCTCGGCCCTCGCGCCGGTCCTCCATCCCCGCACGGGGGACGTGCTGGTGGCCGTGGGGCTCGACATCGAGACGCGCGACTGGCTCGCCTCCATCGGGTGTTCGCGGCTCTCGACGATGCTGGCCGTGCTCGTGCTGGGGTTGATCGTTCTTGCCGCGACCGTCGCCCTGGACCACCGCAAGGTGCTCCCGGAACCGGGCCGGCGCCGCCTGAGGTACGCCGAGGCCTGGGTCGTGGCCGCGTTCGGACTGGCGATGACCGTCTTCGTCTCGGTCGCGCTCCGGGAGACTGAAATACGATCGAGAAAGTCCGTATTTTCCGAACTCGCCGAGAGCCGTGCCAGCAGCATCGCGTGGCAGCTTGCCGGCATCCGGGAGTTCTGCCTGCGCACCCTGGCCGGGTACCTGGGGAGACACCCGGAGACCGGCGACGAGGAGTTCCGCGCCCTCGCGGCGCCGTTCCTCAGGAGGAGGAGTCTCGAAGCGCTGGCGTGGGCACCCGCCGTCCTGTCGTCGGAGATGGGAGTCTTCGAGGAGCGGGTGCGTCGGGAGGGCCACCCCGGATTCGCCCTGTGGGAACGCGGCGCCGGCGGGCTCCGGATCCCGCCGGGCGGGGACGAGCAGCACTTTCCGATCCGATTCATCGTGTCGGAGAACGGCCACCGGGAGGCCTGCGGCTATGACCTCGTCTCGGAGCCCGTTCGGCGGGTGGCGGTGGAGGGTGCGATCCGGACGGGACTGACCACCGGGAGCGACTCCGTGAACCTCGTGGCGCCACCGGACGCGGGACCGGCGATACTCGCCATGGAACCCGTGTACGCCGGGGAGGGCGACCGGAGAGCCCTGCGGGGAGTGGTGGTGGGGGCGATCCGGCTCGACCACCTCCTTTCCGGATGGTCGAGCGCCGCGGACCCGCGCGGTGAGAGTGTCGTTTCGGACCTGCTCCTCGTCGCGCCCTCCGCGCCCATGGTCCGGATCGCATCGAGTTCACCGGAGTCGTCGCCGGCCGACCCCGCGCGGACTTCAAAGGCCGCGTGGATCTGCCACCAGGGCGAAGGGATGGAGACCGCCTTCCCGCTCTTCGTCTTCGGCCGGCCGCTGGCGATGGTCTTCCGTCCCGGCTCGGCCTTCCTCGAGGCCCAGCCGCTCCGACTGGGGTGGGTGAGCATCTTCACCGGAGCGATGCTCACGACCCTCCTGACAGTCCTGGCGGCCGTCTTCGCCAATCGCCGGGCGGGTCTCGAGTCGGAAGTCCTGGCCCGGACCGCCGACCTGCGCCGGAGCGAGGAACACCTGTCGGCAACGCTCAGGTCCATCGGGGACGGGGTCGTCAGCACGGATGGAGAAGGGCGGGTGACGAGCCTGAACCTGGTGGCGGAGAATCTGTCCGGGTGGGCGGTCTCCGACGCTCGGGGCCGCCCGGTCGACGAGGTCCTCCGCATCGTCGACTCCGAAACGGGGGTGCGGCTGCCATGCCCCGTGCATCGCGCCATCGCCGAAGGCCGTCGTGTGGACATGGCCGACCGCTCCGTGCTGGTTTCCCGGGACCTGAGCCGGCGGAACATTGCGGACAGCTGCGCGCCCATCCGGGCTCCGGAGGGTGACGTGATCGGGGCGGTCCTCGTGTTCCGCGACGTCACGAGCGAGCATCTCGCGCGGGAGGCGGTCCGCGTGAGCGAGGCCAGGATGCGCGCGATCTCCGATTCCGCGCACGAGGCCATCCTCATGATGGATCCCGGCGGGCGGATCTCCTACTGGAACCCCGCCGCGGAGCGCATTCTGGGGTACCCGGCGGCGGAAGCCATGGGCCGCGACCTGCACCTCCTGCTGGCGCCGGAGCGGCATCTCGCGGCGCACCGGCAGGCGTTTACCGGCTTCGTGGCGACGGGGCAGGGCGCCCTGGTTGGCAAGTCGCTCGAACTCGAGGCCGTGAGGAAGGACGGGCGCGAGATCCACATCGCGCTGTCGCTCGCCGCCGTGAGAATCGAGGGCGACTGGCACGCGGTGGGCATTCTCCGGGACGTCTCCGAGGTCAGGGAGGCGCGCGAGGCCCTGCTGGCGGCCAACCGCCAGCTCGAGGAGACTTCGCGGCGGGCGCAGGAGCTGGCGGATCAGGCACTGGAAGCCAGCCGCGCCAAGGGCGAGTTCCTCGCCAACGTGAGCCACGAGATCCGGACGCCGATGAACGGGATCATCGGCATGACCGGGCTGCTCCTCGACACGGAGCTCACGGCGGAGCAGCGGCAGTACACCGAGATCGTCCGATCCAGCGGCGAGGCGCTGCTGGCCCTCATCAACGACATCCTCGACTTCTCGAAGATCGAGGCGAAGCGTCTCGAACTCGAGAACCTGGACTTCGATCTGCGGGTGGCCCTGGAGGATGCCACGGAGCTGCTCGCCGTGAAGGCCTTCGAGAAGGGTCTCGACCTCGTGTGCATCGTGGACGCGGACGTTCCATCGATGCTGCGCGGAGACCCCGGGCGGATCCGCCAGATCGTGCTGAATCTGGGCGGCAACGCCGTGAAGTTCACCCACACCGGAGGGGTCACCATCCGGGCCGCGCTCGAAGCCGAGGACGAGAAGAGCGTCACCGTTCGCTTCAGCGTGACCGACACGGGGATCGGAATCCCGGCCGGCAAGCAGTCGGGACTGTTCAGTCCCTTCACCCAGGTGGATGCCTCGAGTACGCGGCAGTACGGCGGAACCGGGCTCGGTCTCGCCATCTCCCGGGAACTCGTCGAGCTCATGGGCGGGCGAATCGGCCTCGAAAGCGAGGAGGGCGGGGGGTCGACTTTCTGGTTCGCGCTGCCCCTCGAGAAGGCGCCCGCGAGTCTCCACGCGGGGCTCGTCGTGCCCGCCGAGCTCGAGGGAGTCCGGGTTCTGTCAGTGGATGACAGCCCCGCGAACCGGCTCCTGGTCCGGACGGTGCTTCGCCAGTGGGGGTGTCGGGTCGAGGAAGCCGTCGGTGGAGCGGATGCGCTCCGCCTGCTCGCCGAGGCCGCCCGGGAAGGCGATCCGGTGAAGGTGGCCCTGCTGGACATGCAGATGCCGGGCATGGACGGCGAGACTCTCGGACGGAAGATCCGCGCGAGTCGTGAACTCGAAGCCACCCGGCTCATCCTGATGACCTCCATCGGCGACCGGGGCGACGCGGCCCGGCTCGCCGCGATCGGCTTCGAGGGCTACCTGACGAAGCCCCTCCGTCACCTTCAGCTCCGGGACTGTCTGGCGCTGGTTCTCGCGGGTGGAGGCGCGGGGACGCCGGCGGCCCCGCGCCTCGTGACCCGCCACACGGTGGAGGAGGCGCGCCGGCGCCGGACGCGGATCCTCGTCGCGGAGGACAACGCCACGAACCAGCTCGTCGTCCTGAAGATCCTCGAGCGCCTGGGCTACCCGGCGGAGGCCGTGGCGAACGGCGAAGAGGCGCTCGCCGCCCTCGGCCGCATTCCCTACGACCTCGTGCTGATGGACTGCCAGATGCCCGTGATGGACGGATTCGAGGCCACCCGCCGGATCCGGGCCGGGGAGGGTACGGTCCTGGACCCGCGTGTCCCCATCATCGCGGTGACGGCTCACGCCTCGGCCAACGATCGCGCGCGCTGCCTTGCGGCGGGTATGAACGACTATCTGAGCAAACCACTGGATCCCACAGGTCTCATGGAAGTGATCCACTGCTGGCTCCCGGGGACGAGCGGCTTCTCCGGGGAGAGACTCGCGAAGCCCGCTCCGGCTCCCGCGATGTCCGGCGGGGGGGCGGTGATCTTCGATCGGGACGGATTCCTCGCCCGCGTGCTCGGCGATCGCGATCTGGCCCGGACAGTGAGCCGGCAGTTCATCGACGACATGCCCGCACAGCTTGACGAGCTGGCCGAAGCCCTGGTTGCCGGGGACTTCGTCCGGGCCGCCCGACAGGCCCATCGGATCAAAGGAGCGGCGGCCAATGTCGGCGGCGAGGTTCTCCGGGAAGGCGCTTCAGGACTGGAGTCGGCGATGGAAGGTGCGGATTTGGCTATGCTCGGGAGACGAGTCGACGATCTGCGCGGGATGCTTGCCGACCTGGCGGCGGCCATGGAGGGTGAGTTCTGCGGGACCTCCTGAGCATCGCGCCCGATCGAAGCGCCAAGAGGAGGTGCGGGAATGGACGTACTGGTCGCGGACGACGATGGGGCATCGCGGGCGATGCTCGATGCGGTGCTCCGGAAGTGGGGCTACCGCCCCTTCACGGCGAAGGACGGTTCCGAGGCGCTCGCGGTCCTGAACCGCAGGGATGGTCCTCTCCTGGTGCTTCTCGACTGGACCATGCCGGGCATGGACGGACTGGAAGTCACACGGCGGGTGCGGACCACGAGGACTCCCGAGCCTCCGTACATCCTGATGCTGACGGCGCGGGGCAGCAAGGACGACATCGTCCTGGCTCTCGATGCCGGGGCCAACGACTACATCACGAAGCCCTACGACCCGGCCGAACTCCGTGCTCGACTGGCGGTCGGCCGCCGCATGATCGAACTCCAGGCGGCGCTGGTCCACGAGGCCATGCACGACCCCCTCACCGGGGCGTTCAACCGGGGAGCCGTCCTGGAGGCCCTGGGACGGGAACTGGCGCGATCCCGCCGGGAGTCCGCGCCGCTCTGCGTCGGACTCCTCGACATCGACCATTTCAAGGCCGTCAACGACACACACGGCCACCTCGCCGGGGACGAGGTGCTGCGGGGGGTCTGCCGGTGCGCGCTGAAGCGCCTCCGGCCCTACGACCACTTCGGCCGTTACGGAGGCGAGGAGTTCCTGGTCGTCCTGATCGGTTGCGGGGCCCAAGACGGGTTGGCGGTCTTCGAGCGGCTGCGGGGCGACATCGCCCAGTATCTGCTCCACACGGACCTGGGAGATGTCCGCGTCACGGTGAGCATCGGTGCGCTCGTCCCCAACCCGGGGCAGAGCCTGGATGAGACTCTCGCCCAGGCGGACGCCGCCCTCTACCGGGCGAAGGGCGAGGGCCGCAACCGCGTCGTCCTCTCCGGGGAGGCTCCGGATGCGGATCCCGTTCGCCCGTGATCCGCCTGGCAGCCCGTCGCCGAGGGGCTTCCACCGGCGCGGAGGCTTACGCCTCGGAGCCGCCTGGCGCACGGGATGTGCTTCTACGCTCCGAGCGCCCGGTGAGAAAAGCGGGCTAGCGGTCCATGCGCTCGCGGATCTCCCGGAACTCCTTTTCCCGCCCGAGGAACGCTTCGACAACCGCCGGCTCGAACGGGCCTCCGGCTCCTTCCCGGATCATCTCCACCGCCCTGCCGTGGCCGAAAGCCCTCCGGTAGCAGCGGTTCGAGGTGAGGGCGTCATAGACGTCAGCGACGGAGACGATCCGGGCCGAGATCGGGATCGCGTGGCCCGCGAGCCCGTCGGGGTAGCCCTCGCCGTCCCAACGTTCATGATGGGAGCGGGCCACCTCCACGCCCACGCGCAGGAAGGGGTTCTCCGGATGCTGCCTCTCCACCTCGCCGAGCGTGTCCGCGCCGAGCCGGCAGTGGGCCTGCATCTCGCGGGACTCGTCGTCGGTCAGCGGTCCGGGCTTCAAGAGCACGGCATCCCGGATCCCGACCTTCCCGATGTCGTGCAACGAGGAGGCCATTTGCAGCGTGTCGATGAAGGCGTCGGAGAAACGTGCCGCCCCGGATTCGTGAAGGTGCAGGGCGAGGATTTTCGCAAACGTCTGCACCCGCTCGATGTGGCGGCCCGTGTCGTCGTCGCGGGCTTCCGCCAGTCGCGCCAGCGCGAAGATCGTGGACAGGTGCGAGGCGGTGACGACCTGAACCTGTCGCCGGACCTTGTCCTCGAGTTCGCGGTTGTGCGCCTCCACTTGGAGCTGGAGGCGGCGGAGGCGAAGATGGGTGGCGACCCGGGCCAGCACTTCCGCCTCCTCGAAGGGCTTGCCCAGGAAGTCGACCCCGCCGGATTCGAAGGCCGCGACCTTCTCGCGCGTCTCCTGGTGGGCGCTGATGAACAACACGGGGATGGCCCGCAGTTTCTCGTTCTGCTTGAGCCGCCGGCACAGCTCGTACCCGTCCATCTCCGGCATCTGGATGTCCAGGAGGACGATGTCCGGGGGGTCGTGCTCCGCCGCCCGGAGGGCCTGGGAACCGGAGACGACCGGCCGTGGCCGGTAGCCCCCGCGCCGAAGGATCGTCGCGAGTGTCCGCAGGTTCGCCGGGAGGTCGTCCACGATCAACACGCGCGGCGGCGACGCCGTCGCATCCATCCCGGCCGTAATGTCGGATGGCTCGCTCATCCCGGTTCTCCTTCACCTCAGTCTCGCCCCGCGCCACCTTCGGTCGTCACCGGC
>JALOQY010000223.1 GCA_025459285.1 Planctomycetota bacterium
GTGAATCCCGGCGCGGACGTCATCCACTCGGTGAAGGCCTACCCCACCGTGCTCCAGATCCTCGACCCCATCGACCTCGGGATCATCGTGCTGCCGAAGGAGCACGTGCCGCAGGCCCTGGAGGATTGCGGGCGCAAGGGGATCAAGGGAGCGGTGGTGATCTCCGCGGGCTTCCGCGAGGTCGGCCCAGAAGGGGTCGAGCGCGAGAAGCACCTGCTCGACATCTGCGCGAAGTACGGGATGCGCATGGTGGGCCCGAACTGCATGGGCGTGGTGAACACCGATCCCGACGTGAACATGAACGCCACGTTCGCGCCGACCCCGCCGCTGCGGGGGAACATCGCGTTCCTCTCCCAGTCCGGCGCCATGGGCGTCGCGATCCTGGAGCACGCCCGGGAACTGGGCATCGGCTTCTCCATGTTCATGTCCATGGGCAACAAGGCCGACGTGGACACCCTCGACCTTCTCGAGTACTGGGAGGACGACCCCGACACCGGCGTGATCCTCATGTACCTCGAGTCGTTCGGCGACCCGCGCCGGTTCACCCCTCTCGCCCGGCGGATCGTGCGGAAGAAGCCGATCCTCTGCGTGAAGTCGGGCCGGACGGTCGCCGGGGCGCGGGCGGCGGTCTCCCATACCGGAGCCCTGGCCGGCCTCGACGTCGCGGTGGACGCGCTGTTCGAGCAGACGGGGATCCTGCGGGTGGGGACGGTGGAGGAGCTGTTCGACGTGGCGATGGCGTTCTCTTCCCAGCCGCTGCCGAAGGGGGACCGGGTGGCGATCCTCACCGACGCCGGCGGGCCGGCCATCATGGCCACCGACGCGGTGATCTCCAGCGGGATGAGGATGGCGGAGCTTTCGGAGGAGACGAAGGCGGCCCTCCGCGGGATCCTGCACGAGGAGGCGTCGGTGCAGAACCCCGTGGACCTGCTCGGCCACTGCACCGAGGAGCATTACCGCTCGGCGCTCCCGCTCCTGCTGAAGGACCCCGGAGTGGACGCCGTGCTGGCTCTCTACGTGCCACCGGTGATCCACGACCCGATCCGGATGGCGCGGGCAATCTTCGAGAGCGCGGAGGGCTCCGACAAGCCGGTGCTCTGCTGCATCATGGCCCGCGAGGAGGTGCTCGGCGGGATCAAGGACCTCGGCCACCACTTCCCCGTCTACGAGTTCCCGGAGTCGGCGGTCCGCGCGCTCGTCTACATGCTGCGCTACGCCCGGTACCGCGAACGGCAGGTCGGGACGGTACCGGGGTTCGAGGTCGATCGGGCGCGCGCCGACGCGATCATCGCCCACGCGCTGTCCGAGAACCGCAACTACCTCACCACGATGGAGGGGTTCGAGGTGCTCGACGCCTACGGCATCCCCTCGGCGAGGTGGAAGCTCTGCCGGGACGCCGACGAGGCGGCGGCCTTCGCCGCGGAGTGCGGTTTCCCGGTGGTGGTGAAACTCATGTCGCCGTCGATCTCCCACAAGTCCGACTACGGCGGAGTGGTGGTCGACCTCCGGACGGGGGACGAGGTGCGCGCGGCGGTGAAGACGATCCTCGGGCGGATCGAGAAGGCCGACCAGAAGATCGTCGTGGACGGCTTCCTCGTCCAGCAGATGGTGCGGGGCGGCAAGGAGACGATCCTCGGGGTCTCCACCGACGCGGTGTTCGGCCCGCTCGTCATGTTCGGCATGGGCGGCATCTACGTGGAGGTGTTGAAGGACGTGGCCTTCCGTCTCGCGCCGATCACCGAGAGCGACGCGGCGGACATGATGAAGTCGATCCGGGCGTGGCCGCTCCTCACCGGCGTCCGCGGCGAGCACGGCGTGCACCTCGACGCGGTACAGGACGCGCTGCTGCGGGTGTCGCGGCTCGTCACCGACTTCCCGCAGATCACGGAGTTCGACATCAACCCGTTCATCGCCCACCAGGACCGGGCGAAGTGCCGGGCGGTGGACGTGAGGTTCCGGATCCGGAAGTCGTGATCGAGGCCGGGCCGCTCTTCCTCCATGGGGAGCCGCGGCGCGGCCCCGTGTTCGCACCTCTCGAGGTCTCGCCGGGGCGGCCGCCCCTCGAGGAGATGCGGCGGGAGGCGGAGGCCCTCGACGCCCGCTGCGCGGCCTGCGGGCTCGCGCTCTCGGGCGGCGCGGCGCGGATCGCGGGGCCGGCCACGCCGGAGGCGCTGCGGGCCGCTTCATTGGCGGTGGCCGGACTCGCGGGGCGCTTCTACCTCGTGCCCGGGAAGACCGCCCGGCCCCCGCCGGGACCGTTCGTCCTCGGCCACCTCTCCGGCGACCCGAGCCCGTGGACGGCGCTCGGCGTGTTCGCGGCGATCCGGGGCGGTCTCGGGGAAACGCGGGGGGCGCGGGTAGCGGTGCTGGGGTGCGGCCGGGTCGGCTCGCGGCTGGTCGATCTGCTCATCGAGGCCGGGGCGCGCGTCCTCGCCGCCGACATCGACCCGGCGCGCGCCGCGGCGGCCGGATCGGCGGGCGCCGAGGTCCTTTCGCCAGCGGAACTCGTCGGCGTCGAGTGCGACGTCCTCTCCCCTGCCGCCCGCGGCTTCGTCTTCACGGAGGAGGAGCAGGCGCGCCTGCGCTGCCGCCTGATCATCGGCGCGCAGTCGGTGGTCCCGTGGCGCGAGCGCGGCGCCATCCGCGCCGTCCCCGAGACGCTCTCCGGCTCCGGCTGGCTCCTGAACCTCGCCGCCGAACTCCTCCCCGGCGGCTGGTCCGAAGCAGCCGCCCGCCGCCTCGTCCTCTCCGTGACACACTTGGGGCCAGGCCCCGAGTCGCCAATTTGACGCGATCCGTGCCAGACCTGGCGGCCCCGGCGATCCACGGGGAATCCGGGGAAACTGACTCAGGGTAAACCTTCCCGCCCCTACCGGCGGCCGGCGAGAGCTTCGAGGCGCCGGAGGACATCCGGGGCGGGGTCCCGCCGGCGAAGCTCCTCGAACTCCGGGACACCGCGCAGCCGGGAGAGGATCCACGCGGCCTCCGAGGGCGAGGACTCCGCCGGCCACGCCCCGTCCGCGACGAGTTCCGCGACGAGGCGCCACGGTTCGGGGACCCACCACGAATCCGGCGCCGGCGCGGGGAGCGCGTCCCGGTAGCGCGGGTCGCCGAGGCGGACCAGGGCTTCGAGGCGGCGGAGTTCGAGCGCGGGCCGGACGGCCTCCGGCGCCGCGTCGATCTCCCCGAGGGCGAGGTCCGGCCGCTTCCGGTGGCGAAGGAGACAGTCGGCACGGCCGGCGTACCCGGAAGGGTCCGAAGGCTCCATCGCGATCGCCCCGGCGTAGTGCTCGAGGGCGCGCCTGTGGTCTCCGGCGGTGCAGCAGACCGCGCCGGCGGCACAGCGAGCTGCGAGGAACCGCGGCTCGATCTCGAGGGCCCGCGCGCAGTCCTCGAGGGCCTCGTCCACCCGGGAGGGGGCGAGTTTCGCGGTCCGGACCGCCCGGATCACCAGCGCCTCGGCGCAGCGAGGATCGAGCTCCAGCGCGCGATTCATCATGGCGAGAGTGTGGGCGGGCTCCGGTTCGGGACTGAACGGCGCCGCTTCCTGCCCGAGGTTCACGCAGACGCGCGCGAGGGCCTCCCCCCGGGTCAGGACGCGAAACCGCGGCCCCGAGGCCCCGCCGCCGGCCGCCGGCGCAGGCGGGCCTGCCGATCGCGGATCCGCGTCGGGCTCGACGATCGCACCATCGGCAGTCAGCTCGACGTCGAAACGCCGGCCGGGCTCCTCCCATCGGACGCGGATGTGTCCCGGGACGGCCACGGCCCGGAAGGGAAGCCCCAGTCGCTCCGCCACCGCCAGGTAGAGCGATGTGCGGCCGAGGCAGTTCGCCCAGTACCCGTCGAGGGCGGCGGCGAGGCCGCTGATCGGACCGTGCCGGCCGTCGGAGACGATGTGGACGGTCGAGCCGGGCGGCGGCAACAGGGCCCGATTGAGCACCGCCACGATCCGCTCCGGGTCGCGGTCGCCTCCGATGCGCGCGCGAAGGAGCCGCGCGAGGCGGTCGAGCGCCGTGAGGACCGCCTCGCGGCCCGGGGCGTACCGCTCGTCGACCACGACCGCCCCGGCGGCGAAGTCGAGGTTCTCCTCCGGGGCATCCCGGACCGCCTCGAAGGAATCGATCGAGAGTTCGCGGCGGCGGCGGTCGCTGGCCAGATACTCGCGCTCTCCGCGCTCGAACTCCGTGTCGGCCGCCTCGGGATGGTCCGCGAGCCAGGTCTCGAAGGCTTCGGCGGCGCGCCGGAGCAGATCCTTCGGATCCGGAGCGCCCTTGACCACCGTCACCCATTCTTGATCGACATTCCGGCATCGCAGGGGCTCGGCGGCCTCCGCGACCCGCGCGTCGCCCCGGGCGATGGCGATGGCGGCATCGAGCATGAGGCACCAGTCTCCCATGCATCCGAACCTGAGCGAGCGGAGCCCTTCGCGGACGAGTGTCGGGGCTTCCGGATCGCCGAGCACGGCGAGCGCCGCGGCGGCCAGCCGGTCCAGCGGCTCATTCCGGGGCGGCGGCAGGTACAGGAGGTCCCGGAGGCCGGGAGGCGGCGGCGCGGCGATCCGGGCCAGGCGCAGGAGGACGGCGCGGCGGAGCAGGTTGTCCTCCGCGGGGTCCGCGGCCACCGCGGCGAGCAATGGGAGCGCGGAAGCGTTCCCGCGGCGGCAGAGGGCCACGACCGCGAACCCGCGGGCCTCGTGGGTAAGACCGCGATCCACGAGCATCCGCCGGAGAATGGCCTCCTCGAACGGACCGGCCCCGCGCGAGAGCCAGACGGCCAGCGGCAGACAGGCGGGATCGCGGCAGGCGGAGTGGCGGATCGTGCAGATCGCTGTGGAAGGACCCGGCCCGGGCACCGGAGTGCCGTCCTCGACGACCAGCCGCAGGACGGCTTTCGCGGCCGCAGCGGGGTTGCGGTCGAGCAGGCCGACGGCCTCCGCCTTCCGCCTCCAATCCCCGATCGAGTCGCCCCAGACCGGCGCGAGGCGGCGGCCAGCCGCGTCGCCGCGGGCGGGGGGCCTCCCGCGAAGCGCAAAGAGGAGCGCATCGTCGACTCCGGCGAGTTCGGGATACCGCTCGAGGACGGGGGGCCCTCGGTCCCCGCCGTAGAGCGCGAGCACGAGGAACCCGGCGACGAGAACACCGTGGACCCCCACCAAGCACGGCCACAGCCAGCCCGACTCCCGCCGGCGGTCTCCACCCATCCCGCCCATCGTAACCACCTCGTGGTGCCCCCTGAGACCGGAAACCGCCGCAAAGCCGGGAAGATTGACCCTGGGTCATTCTTCCCGCCCTGGAGCGATGCGGGCGCGGGGAGCGAAACTGGCGCCGAGGGCGCGCGTCGGGCAAGCTCTCGCCGTCCTGACGGGGAGGCGAAGCATGACATCGGACGAAGAGGCCACCCAGAGCGCGGAGTCCGCGGGGCTTGCCGCCCGGCTCGCCGAGGCCGTCGACCACGCCAGCGCCGCGGAGACGGCCTGCCGGCGGATCGACACGGCGATGAAGGCCGGGTTCGAGAACCTCGACCTCCGCTTCGCGCGCGCCACCACGAGCCTCTCGGATCGCATCCGCGACCTGGAGCGCGTGCTCGGCGACCGCCAGCGGGAATCGGACGCCCACCTCGCCGCGGCGATCCGGCAGGCCCGCCGCGGGATGCTCCTGATGACGTTCCTCGCGATCCTCGCCGCGCTGGCCGCCATCGCCGCCGCCGCGTTCAGGCTTTCATGAAAGGCCGTCCCGGCCCGGCAGGGTCAGGCCGGGCAGGACATCTTCCCCGGAGAGCGAGTCGCCGGGGCCGAGGTCCTGCCGCTCGCCACCCGGGCGGTACACGAAGGTCCGGCCGATCGCGGGCTCCACGACCCACACGAGTCGCGTACCGGAGTCGAGCCAGGTCCGCACTTTCGTCTCCACCTCGGGCATGCGGGCAAGATCCACCCTCCGCGGGTCCCCGAGTACCCGCGGAATCAGCTCGCGACCCGACGGGCCCGGTGACGGGAATCCCGCGGGCCGCTAGCGGCCCCAGCGGGCTACTTCGTCGCGGATCTGCTCGAAGAGGATGTCGTCGAGGTTGTTGCTCTTCACCGCCCCGGCCACCCCGTGCGCCGCCGCGCTCTCCTCGATCCGACCGTACTCGATGAAGATGAACTTTCCCCGGGTGAACTGCGCGATCTGGCGGAAAACGAGAGAGCCGACCCCTTCGAGGCCGCTCGCCGCCACCGCGTGGATCCGGATCCCCCGCGCCAGCGCCGCCGCGAGGCTCTCGCCGTAACGGACGTCCCCCGCGTAGTCCATGTGCGGTTCGGCATCGGCGATGAGGAAGAGGACCTTCGCCGCCCCCTCGCGCCAGTCCGAGCGGCCCACGGCCTCGGCGAGACCCTGGTTCAGCGATTCCGGCGTGTCTCCGCCGCCGTCGGCCATCACCGTCTTCAGCGCCGCGTCGAACGCCGGGAGGTCGGACGTGAACGGATGCGCCTTCGTCACGTATTCGTCCCCGATGTCCCGGTACAGGACCGCGGCGTACCGCAGGTCGAACTCGCGCCCGAGCGACCGGAGCTTCTGCGTCATCGACAGGAGCGATTCCTTGATCCGCTCGATCTCATCGGCCATGGAGCCCGTGGTGTCGATGAGCAGCAGGACGTCCAGGGCCACGGGATCCGCCACCGGCTTCGCCACGTCGACGGTCATCGTGAACTCCGCGCTCCCGCCGTCCCATCTCGCGCGTGCCGTCGCGCCGTCCCGGCGGACCTCCACGACGAGGTTCCCCTCCGGCGCTCCGGCCGCCACCACCGGGGACTTCGGGGGGCCGGCGAGGTTCGGGTAGTACGGCACGCGGCCGTCACCGTAGGTCCTCCCGAGGAGGACCACGCGGTCGGCGGCCTCGTCGGTGATCCGCACCTCCGCCGCGGGAACCGGCTTTCCTTCCCGGTTCACCACGCGCACGAAGCGACGGTCGCGGACATCGAGCGGGTCGTGGTTCGCGGCGGTTTCCGGCCGGTCCCCCCACTCGGCCAGGAATTTCACGAAGCCCTCGAGATCCTCGTTGTCGTCGGTGGCGCCGGCCCGGAGCCGCCCGCCGCCCTGGGCGTCCCGGGTGGGCGGCCCCGGGAAGGGGGCCTCGTCCGCATCGCCGGTCGCCGACCCCGCGTCTCCGCCGAGCGCCACGCCACCGGTCGGCGGTGCGCCCGGTGCGGGAGCCTCGCCCTCGGCCATGCCGAGGCGCATGGCTCCGTCGGCGGAGGGGGCGCCCGACCACTCGGCGCCGTCCGCCGCCGCCGAGCCCGCCGCCCGCACGATCCACGGCCCGTCCCGGCTCTCCCGGACCTCCTCGCCCCCCAGATCGGTGCTCTGGCGGAGATCGGCGGCCCAGCCCCCTCCGGGCCCGGGCGCCGGGCCGGGCCCCGGGTCCGGTGAGCGTCCGGAGCAGGAAACGAGGAAAACGGCGACCCACATGACGACCAGGGAACGCATGGTGGAACCCTCCGGTGACCCGGCCATTCTCCCACGAAAAGTTTACATGTTTACAACGTCCCCAATCAGCCGCGGACGATCTCGCAGGGGGGGAGGGAGTCGAGGAAGAGGCGGCCGTAACGCTTCGTCGTGACGCGCGGATCCAGGATCGTGACCACCCCGCGGTCCTCCTTCGTCCGGATGAGCCGGCCGAAGCCCTGGCGCAGGCGGATCACGGCCCGCGGGAGCGAGTACTCCATGAAGGAGTTGCCGCCCCGCGCGTCGATCTCCTGCGTCCGCGCCTCCACGAGCGGCCGGTCGGGCACCTCGAACGGCAGCTTCGTGATGATCACGTGGGCGAGCGCATCCCCGGGCACATCGACCCCCTGCCAGAAGGAATCGGTGCCGAAGAGGACCGCGCCTCCATCCTCGCGGAATCGCTCGAGCATCCGGGACCGTGGCATGC
>JALOQY010000224.1:0-4486 GCA_025459285.1 Planctomycetota bacterium
CAAGGTCAACGAGGGCTTCAAGGTCTGCATGGTGACGCTCGATTCCGGCCGCATCGGAGTGGCGAGTCAGGCCCTCGGCATCGCCCGGGCCGCGATCGAGGATGCCGCGCAGTTCGCGAAGGAGCGGGCCCAGTTCGGCCATCCCATCGCCGAGAACCAGGCGATCCAGTGGATGTTCGCGAACATGTGGATGGAGTACGAATCGGCGCGACTCCTCACGCTGCGGGCGGCGGACCTCGCGGATCGGAAGGAGCGCTACAGCACCGAGGCGGCGCTGGCGAAGCTGAAGGCTTCCGAGGCCGCCTGCTTCTGCGCCGATCGCGGTCTGCAGGTTCACGGCGGCTACGGCTACACGTCGGACTACCGGGCCGAGCGCTACTACCGCGACGCCCGCATCACGGAGATCTACGAGGGCACCTCGGAGGTCATGCGCATGGTGATCTCCCGGGCCGTCCTCAAGTAGCCGGGGCGCGGCGGAGCCCGCCGCCGGCTCACTTCCGGAGCGGGACCATGACCACGTTGGCTTCGCGCATCTCCTCCACGGCCTTCGAGCCGGGCGGGAGCCGTCCCAGCGCGTCCTCCATCGCCGAGAGCTGGGCCTTCGCCGCGGTCCGGACCCGCGAGACCGGGATCATCATCTGCTGTGAGAGGGGGTCCGCAGGTTCCGCCACGTATTCCTCCGGGAGGGACGCCGCCCACCCCGCGGCGAGCTGCCCGAGGATCGGTGCCTCCTCTTCCGAGAAGGGCAGACTCTGCTTGGCCGACTGCAGGAACGCCGTCTCGAGGCCCGCACGGTCCGAATAGAAGATCGGGCGCGCCACGGTCGCCCACAGGATGCCGCTGGAGAAGAGGTCCACCTGGAGGCGGCCGCGCATCGCCGCGGGGTGGAGCGCTTCCCGCTGTTCGTCGGTGACGAGCCGGTCCACGTCGGCGTAGAAGCGGTCCTTCAGATCGGCTTCTTCGAGGAGCTTCCGGAGCGCGAGGGTGTCCTCCCCGTACCCCGCGAGACGGCGGCGGTCCTCTTCGGAGTAGCGCGTGACGAGCGCCTCCAGTGCCGAAGTCTGTGCTTCGGACAGCGGGAGGTCCGCGTCGGCGAGTGCCGCCCAGACGAGGTTCCCCTGGATCCCCGGATGCGTGAACATGCCGTTCACCCCGGTGCCGGGCACGCCCTTGTCCTGCAGGGCGAGGACTTCCTTCACGAGCGTCCCGTTCCAGCGCTGGACATCGCCGACGCTCGGCGGAATGGGCTTCCCGTCCCGCAGGGCCACGGCCAGGTCCACGAGGAGCGGCGCCATCCGCCGGACGGCTTCCCCGCAGGTCTTCCAGTCGAAGGCGGCGAGCACCTCCTCCAGGCCCTCGACCGCGAATCGCGGACCGGTGGCCCGGGCTTCGGCCGAGCCCGCCGGAGCCTCCGCGCCGCGGGCCACCGAGAGCTCCGCGGTGAGCCGTGCGATCTCCTTCTCCGCCGCCGTCCGCGCGGCCGCCTCGACGGTGCGCTCCCTCTCGGCCTTCGAGAGCGCCGCCGTGAGTTCGGCCAGTTTCTCTTCGCGGGCCGCCGCCCCGGGGCTTCCGGGCGCCGATCCGCCGTCGGGGGACTTCGCGGGCGCCGGGGCGAGGTGCCGGCCGGCGAAGAAGGCCAGGGCGGCGACAGCGAAGGCGAGTCCGGCCAGGAAAGTTCGGTTCATGGCATCCTCCCGGGAGCGAAACCCATATCTTCCCACCGTCATACGGAACCGGGGAAGCTGATTGCACGGGGAAAGCAGGCTGTAAGATCCCCGCGTGAGCGACGGAAGGCGGGCGGTCCTCGGCTGGGCCCTCTACGACTGGGCGAACTCCGCCTTCGCCACCACCGTGATCGCCGGCCTGTTCCCGGTCTTCTTCCGCGAGTGCTGGTCGGCGGGCGCGAGCGACGGCGCGGTCACGTTCCGGCTGGGAGCGGCCAACACCGCCGCGAGCCTCCTCGTGGCGGTGCTCGCTCCGGCGATCGGCGCCGTGGCGGACCGCGGGAGTTCGAAGAAGCGGTTCCTCCTGGCCTTCACCGCCCTCGGGGTCCTCGCCACGGCCGGTCTCGCTGCCCCCCCCTCGGGAGCGTGGTTCCCTGCCCTCGCGCTCTTCACCACCGCCCTCGTCTTCTGGTCCGCCGCTATCTCGGTGTACGATGCCCTGCTCCCCGATGTGGCCGGCGACCGGAACCTCGACCGCGTCTCCGCCCTCGGCTACGCCCTCGGCTACCTCGGGGGCGGCCTGCTCTTCGCCCTCAACGTCCTCATGGTCACCCGTCCGGCCTCCTTCGGGCTTCCGGACGCCGGGACCGCGGTCCGGATCTCGTTCCTCACCGTCGCCGGGTGGTGGGCGCTCTTCACCCTGCCCCTCGCGATCTCGGTACGGGAGCGGGCCGCGGCGGGCGCCCTCAGGGGACTCGCCGCCGTGCGCGCGGGCCTTCGCGACCTCCTCGCCATGGTCCGCGAGGTCCGGCGTTACCGGCACGTCGCGCTCTTCCTGCTCGCGTACTGGCTCTACATCGACGGCGTGGACACGATCATCCGCATGGCCGTCGACCATGGCCGGTCCCTCGGACTGCCGGCGGGAAGCCTCATCACCGCGCTCCTCGTGACGCAGTTCGTGGGCTTCCCGGCGGCCATCGCGTTCGGCTGGTTCGGACAGCGGATCGGCACCCGGCGGGGCATCTTCCTCGGCCTCGCGGTGTACTGCGGGGTGACTCTCTGGGGGGCGTTCCTGACGGAAGTCTGGGAGTTCTACGCTCTCGCCGTGGCGGTAGGCCTCGTGCAGGGCGGCGTGCAGGCGCTCTCCCGCTCGTTCTTCGCCCGTCTCGTCCCTCCGGACCGGTCGGCGACCTTCTTCGGCTTCTACAACATGGTGGGGAAGTACGCGACGATCCTCGGCCCGGTGATCCTCGGCGGGGTGAAACTCGCCACGGGGAGCGCCCGCATCGGGATCGCCTCGATCCTCGTGCTCTTCGTCGCCGGCGGGGTTCTCCTCTCCTTCGTGCGGGATCCGGCCGGGTCCGGGGAACGCTGACCGGATCGGCCGGGGCCGACGTATCATGGACTCGTGGGAACTGCCGGGGGGCGCGTCTTCGGGCCGGACTACCGGATCCAGTGGTTCCGGGTGGTCCCCTTTCTCGCGCTCCACGCCGCCTGCCTCACGGTCGTCCTCGTGGGGGTCTCGTGGACGGCGGTGGGGGTCTGCGCGGGCCTCTACGTCCTGCGGATGTTCGCGATCACCGGCTTCTACCACCGGTACTTCTCCCACAAGTGCTTCCGGACCTCGCGACCCTTCCAGTTCGTCATGGCCGTCCTCGGAAGCACCGCCGTCCAGCGCGGGCCGATCTGGTGGGCGGCCCACCACCGCCATCACCACGCCCACACCGACGAACCGGAGGACCTCCACTCGCCGCGCGTGCGGGGCTTCTTCATGGCCCACGTCGGCTGGTTCATGACGAAAGCCGGCTACCGGGTGAACCGGAAGTACTCGAAGGACTGGGAGCGCTACCCCGAACTGCGTTTTCTGAACCGCTTCGACTTCGTCGTCCCCGCGCTCTTCGCCCTCGGCGTATACCTCCTCGGCGTGCTGATCGAACGGCGCGCGCCGCAACTCGGCGCCGACCGCTGGCAGGTCTTCGTCTTCGGCTTCGTCGTCTCCACCGTGCTGCTCTACCACGGGACCTTCGTGATCAACTCGCTGGCCCATCTCTGGGGGAGCCGGCGGTACGAGACGCCGGACACGAGCCGGAACAACGCCGTCCTCGCGCTCATCACGCTCGGCGAGGGCTGGCACAACAACCACCATCACTGCTCCGCCGCCCGGCAGGGCTTCTTCTGGTGGGAGTTCGATCCCACGTACCTCGGGCTGCTCCTCCTGCGGGCCCTCCGCCTGATCCGCGACCTGAAGCCGGTGCCCGAGCGGCTGCGCCGGCCGGAGACGAGGCCGTGAGGATCGCCGTCGTGGGGGCGGGGATCTCCGGGCTCACCGCGGCCCGCCTTCTTCACCGGGGGAACGAGATCACCGTCTTCGAGGCCGAGGACCGCCCCGGCGGCCACACCCACACGGTGGACGTCGAGGTCGCCGGCGAGCGGCACGCCGTGGACACCGGTTTCATCGTGATGAACGAGGAGAACTACCCGGAATTCTCGAAGCTCCTCGGGACGCTCGGCGTGGCCACCCAGCCCACCACGATGAGTTTCTCGGTGCGCTGCGACCGGACGGGGATCGAGTACAACGGTTCTTCCCTGCGGCAGCTCTTCGCGCAGCGGCGAAACCTGCTTCGGCCGGCGTTCCTCCGCATGCTCCTCGACATCCGGCGGTTCTTTCGCGAAGCGCCGGGCGTGCTGGCCTCGGCGGATGAGACCGAGACGGTGGCGCAGTGGGTGGGCAACGGGAAGTACGGTCGGATGTTCCTGTCCCACTTCCTCGAACCGCTGGGGGCCTCCCTCTGGTCCTGTCCGCCGGGGACGTTCCGCGAGTT
>JALOQY010000224.1:4507-12411 GCA_025459285.1 Planctomycetota bacterium
CGCGAGTTCCCGATGCGGTTCGTGGCGGACTTCCTCGGGAACCACCGGATGCTTCAGCGCACGGGACGCCCGCAGTGGAGGGTGGTCCGGGGGGGCTCGCGGAACTACCTCGGGCCACTCGTCGAGCCCTTCCGGGACCGGCTCCGCCTCGGCTGCCCGGTGCGCCGCGTCCTCCGGACGGAGGACGGCGTGCGGGTCGCCACGGACGCCGGGGAGGAGTCCTTCGACGAGGTGGTGATCGCCGGCCATGCCGACCAGGCCCTCCGGATGCTCGCCGATCCCTCGGACGCGGAGCGGGAGGTCCTCGGGGCATTCCCCTACCAGGAGAACGCGGTGACGCTCCATGCCGACCCCTCCGTGCTGCCGCGGCGGCGGCGGGCGTGGGGGAGTTGGAACTTCCACCGGCCCGCCGAGGAGCGGGACCGCACCACGGTCACCTACTGCATGAACCTGCTCCAGTCGCTCCGGACGGAGACGGTCTTCAATGTCACCCTGAACGAGGAGGAGGCGATCGACCCGGCTCGGGTGCTGCGCCGCCTGGTCTACTCCCATCCGGTCTACGCGCGCGGTCGCGCCGCGGCCCAGGCGCGCCACGGTGAGTTGATCCGCGCCCGCCGGACCTCCTTCTGCGGCGCGTACTTCGGCTACGGCTTCCACGAGGACGGCGTGCGGAGCGCCCGGAAGGTCGCCGAGGCCTTCGGCCGGAGCCTTTCCGATGCATAGCGCGCTCTACGAGGGAAGCGTGAGGCACCGGCGCTTCGCCCCGGTCCGGCGCGACTTCTCCTACCGCGTGTACATGACCTGGCTCGACCTCGCCGAACTGCCGGAGGCGCTCGACGGCCACCCGCTGTGGTCGGCGCGGCGGCCGGCGCTGTCGTGGTTTCGCCGCCGCGACTACCTCGGCGACCCCGCGGTCCCGCTCGACCGCGCGGTCCGGGACCTCGTCGGGGCGAGGGCGGGAAGCCGGCCCGCCGGGCCCGTGCGCCTCCTCACGAACCTGCGAACCTTCGGCTACCTCCAGAACCCCGTGAGTTTCTACTACTGCTTCGACGGCGCGGACGAGCGGGTGGAGGCCATCGTCGCCGAGGTCACGAACACACCGTGGGGGGAGCGCCATCCCTACGTCCTCCTCGCCCGCGAGGCCGAGGGCGCCGGCTGGCACCGGCGCTGGCGGTTCCCCAAGGCCTTCCACGTCTCTCCCTTCTTCGACATGGACCACGAGTACGACTGGCGGTTCACGAAGCCCGGGCCGACGCTGGCCGTGCACATGGAGAACCTCCGTCACGGCGCGCGGGAGTTCGACGCCACCCTCACGCTGAGCCGCCGGGAGATCGATCGGCGGTCGCTCTCCCGCGCCCTCCTCCGGTTCCCCTTCATGACCGGGCGCGTGGTGGCGGCGATCTACTGGCAGGCGCTCTGCCTCGAGCTCCGCGGAGTCCCGTTCTTTCCCCACCCGCGACGGCGGGCGGCCGAAGGGGGTGAGGCGTGCTGAAGCGCGCGGTGCTGAAAAAGCTCGAGAGTCTCACCATGGACCGCCTGGTCCTCGTCTCCGGCGACGCGCGGCGGGAGTACGGTCCCGGCGGAGGGCTCGCGGCCACGGTGACCGTGAAGGACGAGCGGTTCTTCCGGCGAGTCGCGCTGGGGGGGAGCCTCGGGGCGGCGGACGCCTACGTCGAGGGGCTGTGGTCCACCGATGACCTCGTGACGGCGCTGCGCATCCTCCTTCGCAACCTTCCCGCCCTCCGGGGACTCGACCGGGGCGGCGCGCGTCTCCTTTCGCCCTTCCGCCGCTTCGCCCACTGGCTCAACCGCAACACGCGCACCGGGAGCCGGAAGAACATCGCCGCCCACTACGACCTCGGGAACGACCTCTTTCGCCTGTTCCTCGACGAGACGATGGCCTACTCCGCGGCGGTTTTCCCGAGGCCGGAGGCGACGCTCGAGGAGGGCCAGGAGGAGAAGTTCGACCGCCTCTGCCGCGGGCTTGCCCTGGCCCCGGAGCACCGCCTCGTGGAGATCGGCACCGGGTGGGGCGGCTTCGCGGTGCATGCCGCGGGGAGGTACGGCTGCCGCGTCGTCACCACCACGATTTCGAAGGAGCAGCACGACCTCGCCGTGGAACGGATCCGGGCGGCGGGACTCGCGGACCGGGTCGAGGTGCTGCTCCGGGACTACCGGGACCTCGCGGGGCGCTTCGACCGTCTCGTCTCCATCGAGATGATCGAGGCGGTGGGGCACGGCTTCCTGCCGGCCTACCTCGGGAAGTGCGCGGACCTCCTCGTTCCGGACGGCCTCGCGGCGATCCAGGCGATCCTCATGCGGGAGCAGGACTACCGCCGCTACCTGGCCTCCGTGGACTTCATCCGGGCGCGGATCTTCCCCGGCAGCACGCTGCCCGCCCTCCACACCATCGCCTCCGCGGTGGCCTCCGCCACCGACTTCCGGATCGTCCACCTCGAGGACATCACGCCGCACTATGCGCGGACGCTCGCCCTCTGGCGCGAGCGGTTCATGGCCCGGGTCGCCGAGGTGCGGGCGCTCGGCTACCCGGAGGAGTTCGTCCGACTCTGGGAGTACTACCTGGCCTTCTGCGAGGCGGGCTTCACCGAGCGGTACATCGCCGACCAGCAGATCTACCTCGCGAAGCCCGGCTGGCGGGGGGAGGTTTCGCCGTGAGTCTCGGATCGCGTATCGGCATCGCCCTTGCCACGATGGTCGCGCTCATGGTCTCCCTGTGGGCCGTCCGCGGGCGGCGCAACGCCGGGGTCGTGGACGTGGCGTGGTCCTTCGGGACGGGGCTCACGGGTGTCTTCTTCGCGCTGACCGCGGGCGGCCTCTCCGCGCGCCGGATCGCCGTGGCCGCCCTCGCCGGACTCTGGGCGCTGCGCCTCGGAGGGTACCTCCTGCGCCGGGTCTCCTCGGAGGTGGAAGACGTCCGCTACCGCGCGCTGCGGGAGAAGTGGGGGCCGCGGGCCTCGCGCAACTTCCTCCTCTTCTTCCTCGTGCAGGCGGCGTGGGCGGTCCTGTTCGCCCTGCCGATGTTGCCCGCCGCGGAAAACGCGCGGGACCTTTGCGCGGCCGACCTGGCGGGGGTCCTCCTCTGGCTCGCGGCGCTCACCGGGGAGGCGGTCGCGGACCTCGAGCTCGCGCGGTTTCGAGCCGACCCGGCGAACCGGGGCCGGGTCTGCCGGCGCGGTCTGTGGGGCTGGTCGCGCCATCCCAACTACTTCTTCGAGTGGCTCGGCTGGTGGGCGTACGTCCTGCTGGCCGCGGGCCATCCGCTCTGGTACCTGGCGCTCGGCGGCCCGGCGCTCATGCTGCTGTTCCTCACCCGGGTCACCGGCATCCCGCCGACGGAGAAGCGTCTCCTCGCGAGCCGGGGGGAGAGCTACCGCGAGTATCAGCGGTCGGTGAGCGTTTTCGTTCCGTGGCCGCCGAAGCGCGCGCCGAAGGGAGGCTGAGCGTGGAGCGTGAACCCCTCGGACTCCGTCTCGCCGAGAAGGGCCGCCTGCCCGAATTCCTCATACGGTACGGCATCCGCCGCCTGTGTCGCCGCCGACTTGGCGACGAGGAACGCCGGGACCGTTCGCTCGCGGACTTCGCGACCCTCATGCGCAAGGGGCCGGTGGCGCCGGTGCCGGAGAAGGCCAACGAGCAGCACTACGAGCTTCCGCCGGAGTTCTTCCGCGCCGTCCTCGGCCCGCGCCTGAAGTACAGCTCCTGTCTCTATCCCACCGGGCGCGAGACGCTTGCGGAGGCCGAGGAGGCGGCGCTCCACGCCACGGCGGAGCACGCCCTCCTCGCCGACGGCCAGCGGGTGCTGGAACTGGGCTGCGGCTGGGGCTCCCTCACCCTCCACATGGCCGGGCGTTTCCCGGGCAGCCGGATCACGGCGGTCTCGAATTCCGCGCCCCAGCGGGAGTTCATCCTCGCGCGGGCGGCGGAGCGGGGCCAATCGAACGTGGAAGTCCTCACCGCGGACATGAATGAGTTCGCCGCCCCGGATCGCTATGACCGGGTGGTCTCGGTGGAGATGTTCGAGCACATGCGGAACTGGGAGGAACTGCTCCGGCGGATCTCCGGGTGGCTCGCGCCGGAGGGCCGCCTCTTCCTCCACGTCTTCGCGCATCGCGCGCACGCCTACGAGTTCGAGACCGGGGGGCGGGCCGACTGGATGGGGCGCCACTTCTTCACCGGCGGGATCATGCCCGCGGACCGCCTCCTCGACGAGTTCGCCGGCGACCTCGCCATCGAGGATCGGTGGGTGTGGGACGGGACGCACTACGCCCGGACGGCGAAGGCGTGGCTCGCGAATCAGGACGCCCGGCGGGCGGAACTTTGGCCGGTGCTCGAGCGGATCTACGGCCCGGCAGCGAAGCTCTGGTGGAACCGGTGGCGCATCTTCTTCCTCTCCTGCGCCGAGCTGTTCGGCTTTCGCCGCGGCTCCGAGTGGCACGTCTGCCACTATCGCCTGCGGAAAGACTGACCCCGGGTCATTCTTCCCGGACGGGACGGGGGTCTCACGGAGTCCTCCCGGCGCCACCCGGGAGGACCCGGGGGAATCTCCTGTCCGTCATCGGGCATTGCCCCGGCATCGGGGAGAGCGGTACGCTTTCGGACCGGGAAACCGGTCCGAGTCCGGGAGGATGCCATGAACGTGCGCTTTCTCGTCGTCGGCCTCGCGCTCGCCGCTGCGCCCTGCTGCGGCGACGGGGGGGGGCGTCTCCGGGTCGTCGATGAGGCAGGGGCGCCCGTGCGGGGCGCCCTGGCCCGGCTCCCGGCCGGGGAGGGGGGTGTCCTCGCGGGCCAGGCGCTCCTCAGGACCGACGAGAGCGGCCGGTTGGAGAGGAATCCGGACCCGGGAAGGACGGTTTGGATCACGGCGCGCGGACGGAGGGCCGCCCGGTGCCGCTCCGGAGAGGTCGGGGAGGTCGTCCTCCCTCGCGGAATCGCCATCACCCTCGTGCTGCCCCCGGACCTGGTCTGGCCGTCTCCACCCAACCACCTGGCGGTCCGGCTGACCTCTCCCGAACGGGACTTCCAGGATGACCTGGATCTGGCCGTCGCGTACGCGGATCGGGCCGACGACCCGGGGCCCGTCATGCCGGCCTTCCGCTTCGAGGAGGGAGAACGGGAGCTCCGCCTGCTCCTGCCTGCTCCCGGCCGGATCACGCTGGTCTTGCAGGTCGAGGTCGATGGGGGCGAGGGCGGACCGCGGCTCGTCACCGGGAGGCGAATCGGCGGGCCGGACGCCGCGATCACGATCGACGTCAAGGACGCGGAGGGTTCGCAGGTCTTCCCGGTGCCGGTCGATCCCGAGGCCCTGGAGAAAGCGGCCCGGATGCGGTAGCGGAGGTCTGTGCGTCACCGCCGGGACCGTGCGGGGCGCCCCGGCAAAGCGGGCCAGGGAGGCTGCGCGGGATGGCCGGACACGATTCCATGGCTCGACGAACCGGAGCCCAACCGGAATGACTGACGATCGCGTCTGCCGCAGCGTGCTGGCAACCGGTGGTTTCCGCGTGCCCGGACCATCGCCGTCTCGCGCACGAGCCAATTGGATGGAGCGGACCGTTCCGAGGCACGGCCGGCGCGCTGCTCGCGTTGGGTGAGTCCGCCCCGACCGGCACGTGACGCCAGCGGGAGGGCCAGATGTTCGAAGACCTCCGCCGCCGCCTGGACGACGTCCTCGACACGTTCGAGGCGCACCGGTCCCCGGCCTCCCGCCACTTCTCCGCCGCGATCCGGGGGCGGTCGGACGCCCTCCGGACCGCGGGCGTCCATCCGCCGCTCCTCGCCGGCTTCGAGGGGGGCCATTGATCCCTCCGCGCCGAACGCCGCGTCCGCTCCTCCGCCGCTTCCGCGCGCGAGCTGCGCCTCCTCGTCGCAGGCGCCATCCACGATCTCCTGGGCTCTCCCCCGCGGGACCTCCCCCGCGCGCCGCCGGGTCCGGTCCGACCATCATCCTCCTCGCGGGACTGCCGGGCGCGGGGACCACCACGACCCCCGAAAGGCTGGCGCGGTTCCTGAGCCGGCGCGGTCGCCGTCCCCTCGTGGCGACCGGCGCCGACTGCGCCCATGCGCGCTCCCGCGCCGCGGTGGGAGGGTTCGACGCAATCATCGTCGACGCGCCCGCCATTCCGGACCCCGCCCCCGGAATGCTGAAGCGGTACGCTTGCCAGCGTCCGGGCTGCTCCGCACCGGACATCATCTTCAAGGTTCCCGAGGCGGATCTTGCGCCGGAGGAGCGGCGGCGGCTCAACCGGTGGGAATGACGATCGGAGGGCTTGATTGCATGCGCCAGGGTCCTCGGGCCCGGGACGGCCCTGCGCCGCCGCGCGGGATTTCTGCTCACGCTCTCAGGCGAGCCGGGGCAGGGCTCGGGCGATCATGCCCGCGGTCGCCGCGGTCACCCCTGCGGCCCTGGCATGATCAGACCAGCGGGCGACGGCGGCCCGGACCTCTTCAATGACGGCCTCGGCCTCGCGCCGGGACACCTCGGCCCCTTCGGCCAACGCGAGCAGGTGAGAGCGGTTCGGGGCCCGCCCCTCGCCCGCGACCGTCATGGAGTGCTCGCCGCCGGGGCCCGGAGCGAACATGAGGTCGTAGGCGGGGGCGAGTGCCCAATCCCCCCTTTCGTCATCCAGTATGAACGCGAAGTTCTTAACGTGGTCATCGCGATTGTGGGCCAGCACATTGAAGACCGTGAGTCGAAAGGCACGCAGCACGTCCTCGTGGTTTCGCGTCAGCAGGCGGGTCGCTCGGAGCAGATCCTGATAGTCGGCGGACGGGATGCGGAAGTTGGAGTGGATCAGATTTCCGAAGGTGTGGACGTGGCGGCGCCGGTTGCCCTCGCGGTCGAATCTCCGGACGCCGAAGAACCGGTCGCCCGCGGAGGTCTCGAACAGGCGCGCAAGGGGCACCTCGATGCCGGCTTCCCGGGCCATCAGGGAATAGGCGTACTCGAGGGGTCCGGCCTCGGGGTCGTCGGACTTCGCCGCGAACTTCACCATCCAGTGCTCGAAGCCCTCCGGCAGGTGGTCCTGGCCGGAGATCACTCGACCGGTCCCGGGTTCCAGCCCCACGAGCACCTTGGGGCGGGCGCCTCCCGGAGAGCCTCCGGCCCGGAGGAGTTCCGGCAGTACGTCCACGGCCGGGCCGTCGAGGATCTCCTGAGAGTGCGTGGCGAGATCGTGCAGATCGAGGACACCGCCTCCGGCGTCGTCCCGGGC
Source organism: Planctomycetota bacterium (assembly GCA_025459285.1). Lineage (GTDB taxonomy): Bacteria > Planctomycetota > JAJSAM01 > JAJSAM01 > JAJSAM01 > Prado167. The sequence continues at coordinate 11,737 of JALOQY010000224.1, forward strand.
GTCCGGCGGGTGGTAGGTCAGTGCGCCCATCGTCCAGGTGCCGAGCCAGGCCAGGCGCTCGAGCGGACCGACTCCGGCGGGGTTCAGGCCGAGGCTCCGGAAGTGTCGATCCATGAGCAGAAGGCCCCAGCCGTCGGGCAGCGAATCGTCGAACAGGCCGGGCAGCGGACCGAAGCCGCGGTCGCGATGCTCCGTAAGGCCCGGTTCGGCGGGCAAGCGAAAGGGGGAGAGTTCCAGACCGGTGGCCAGGAACCCGGCGGCGTACTCGAAGTACACCCGGCCCCGGTCATCGGCCAGGTCGCCGACGACCATCGAGTCACCGGGCTCTCGCGTGAAGCGGACCTCGAGCCTCCTCATCGCCAACCCCGCTTGCGGACGGGCCAGGAGGCCTGCCGCTCCAGTTCGGCGATGCTCCGGGCCGGCGGCGGCTCGAGCAGCCCCTCGAAGTCGTTCAGCCGACCCAGGGCATGGGTGACCTTCAGCACGAGCTCGAGAGCGGCCTTGCCGGTGGTCTCGAAGCGGCGGTACGACGCGGCCGTGACGCCGGCCCGCCGGGCGAGGGTGACCTGCGTCCACTCCCGCAGCAGGCGGAGGGTCCGGACCCGCCCGGCCAGGGTTCGGGCCATGTCGGACGGGCTTGTCATCGTCAGCCTGGCGGCACCCATGAAGCGGGCC
>JALOQY010000225.1 GCA_025459285.1 Planctomycetota bacterium
ACCTCGCGCAGTACCGCGAGCTGGAGGCCTTCGCGCAGTTCGCCGCCGACCTCGACAAGAACACGCAGGCCCAGCTGGCCCGCGGCGAGCGGACGGTGGAGATCCTGAAGCAGGGAACGCTGAAGACCTGGCCGGTGGAGGAGCAGGTGGCGGTGATCTTCGCCGTGACCCAGGGCCTCATGGATCAGGTGCCGGTGGACGACATCAAGGTCTTCGAGGCGGCGCTCGTGGAGAACCTGCGCGCCGCGGGCGGAGACGTCCTCGCGGAGATCCGCACGTCGAAGGTCCTGTCGGACGAGGTGGCCGGGAAGCTCCGGAAGCTGACCGGGGACTTCGTCGGGCAGGTCTGGTCGAAGCGGGCGGAGAAGCAGGGAGGCTAGCCGATGCCCGAAAAGGCCCGAGTCATCCGCCGGCGCATCAGCTCCGTGACCAACACCGCGAAGATCACGCGCACCATGGAGATGGTGGCCACCAGCAAGCTGAAGCGGGCCCAGGCGCGGGTGGTCTCGTCGGGGCCGTATCTCGACACCCTGAAGGAGATCATGGGGCGGCTGGCGGGGGCGGCGGCGGACGTGAGCCGCTATCCGTTGCTCGCCGCGCGCGAAGTGAAGAAGGTCCTCCTGTGGATCGTGACCGCGGACCGCGGACTCTGCGGATCCTATAACGTGAACCTCTTGCGGCTGGGCCGGGAGATCATCGATCGGGAGAAGGCCGCCGGCCATGAGGTTTCGGTCTGGATGTCGGGACGCAAGGGGGTGGTGGCGTTCCGGTTCCGGGAGATACCGATGGTGCGGACGCTCATCGGAATGACCGACCGCCCGACCTTCGCCGACGCCCGGAAGATGGCGAAGGAGCTGACCGACCCGTTCCTTGCGGGCGAGGTCGACCGGGTCCTCATCGTGTGGCCGCGGTTCCTGACGCTCGGGCGGCAGCCTCCCTCGGAGATGCAGCTCGTACCCATCGCCCCGCCGGAAGAGGCCGGGGAGAAGAAGCATGACGAGGTGCCGTTCCTGTACGAACCGAGCCCGGAGGAGATCTTCAAGGAACTGCTTCCGCTCTACGTGGAGAACATGGTGTTCCGCGTGCTCGCGGAGAGCGTGGTGGGGGAGATGATCGCGCGCCGGACGGCGATGAAGCTCGCCACCGACAATGCGGAGAAGCTCGTGAAGGCGTTGACGCTTCAATACAACAAGGCCCGCCAGTCCCAGATCACGATGGAGCTGGCGGACATCCTCGGCGGTTCCGAGGCGCTGAAGTAAGCGAGGAAACGAGATGGCGAAGGAATCGTGGGGCACGGTCGTGCAGGTCATCGGTCCGGTGATCGACGTGGAATTCCCGGAGGATGACCTGCCGGAGATCTTCAACGCCCTCGTGCTGGACGACAAGACGGGGGCCATCGAGATCAAGCTCACCGCGGAGGTGCAGCAGCACCTCGGGCGCAACCAGGTGCGGGCGGTGAGCATGTCGAGCACGGACGGCGTGGTGCGCGGGACGAAGGTCCTGAACACCGGCGCGCCGATCTCGGTGCCGGTGGGGATGAACACCCTCGGGCGGGTGTTCAACCTGCTCGGCGAGACGGTGGACCATGGCCCGCCGCTCGAAGTCACCGAGCGCCGCCCGATCCACCAGCCCGCGCCGGAGTTCAAGAACCTCTCCGTGAAGACGGAGATCTTCGAGACCGGCATCAAGGTGGTGGACCTGCTCGCGCCCTACGCGAAGGGCGGCAAGACCGGCCTGTTCGGCGGCGCCGGCGTCGGCAAGACCGTCGTGATCATGGAACTGATCCACAACATCGCCAAGGAGCACGGCGGCTTCTCGGTGTTCTGCGGCGTCGGCGAGCGGACCCGCGAGGGGAACGACCTCTGGCTGGAAATGAAGCAATCGGGGGTCATCGAGAAGACGGTGCTCTGCTACGGGCAAATGCAGGAGCCACCGGGGGCGCGGCTTCGCGTCGGGCTCTCCGGGCTGACCATGGCGGAGTGGTTCCGGGACCAGACGGGGACGGATATCCTGCTCTTCATCGACAACATCTTCCGGTTCTCCCAGGCCGGCTCCGAGGTGTCGGCCCTCCTCGGGCGCATGCCCTCCGCGGTGGGCTACCAGCCGACGCTCTCGACCGAGATGGGCGAATTGCAGGAGCGGATCACCTCCACCGAGCGGGGCTCGGTGACCTCGGTGCAGGCGATCTACGTGCCGGCGGACGACCTGACGGACCCCGCGCCGGCCACCGCCTTCACCCACCTCGACGCGAAGACGGTGCTCTCGCGGCAGATCGCGGAGCTCGGGATCTACCCGGCGGTGGACCCGCTGGACTCGACGTCGCGCGTGCTCGACCCGCAGTACGTGGGGGACGAGCACTACGACACGGCGCGGGCGGTGCAGGCGATCCTGCAGCGGTACAAGGACCTGCAGGACATCATCGCGATCCTCGGGATGGACGAGCTGTCCGAGGAGGACAAGGTGATCGTCAACCGGGCCCGGAAGATCCAGAAGTTCCTGTCGCAGCCGTTCTTCGTGGCGGAGCAGTTCACGGGGTCGCCGGGGCGGTACGTGAAGCTCGCGGACACGATCCGCTCCTTCAAGGCGGTGGTGAACGGGGAGTACGACCACCTGCCGGAACAGGCGTTCTACATGGTGGGGGCGATCGAGGAGGCGGTGGCGAAGGCCGAGAAGATGAAGGGGCAGGGGTAGGCCATGGTGGCGCACGCGGCGGCGACGGAGGCGGGGAGCGACACGCTGGACGTCCGGGTGGTGACGCCGGAGGGGACGCTCATGAAGGGCGAAGCCTCCTTCGTGGCCGCCCCGGCGTCGGACGGCGAGGTGGGAATCCTGCCGAGCCACACGCCGCTGATCTCGAAGCTCGGCACCGGGGTCCTGCGCGTGACGCCGAAGGGGGGCGCCGACCCGGTGAAGTTCGCCGTCCGCGGCGGCTTCCTCCAGGTGGTGAAGAACCACGTGACGCTGCTCGTGACCGAAGCCGCCACGCGGGAACAGACCGACATCTCCGCTCTGCAGGCGCAGCTTGAAGAGACGCTGAAGAAGCTCGCGAACCCTCCGTCCGACGAGGAGTACACCGCCCTCCTCGAACTCCGCCGCTGGATCGAGGCCCGTCAGAAGCTGGCGTGAGCCGCGCCAGCAGCCCGTCGGGGTAAGCCCTCATGCGCGCGGATGCCTCTCGGCGACGGGCTGCCAGTTCCGGATGAATTCCGGGAAAACTGCGGTTTGATCGGTCGACCGGGTGGTGGTATGTTGGCCTCCTCGGCGGGAGTCTCGTTCCACCACGATCCGGAGGCCAGGACATGCCACCCGTCACCAAGCCCGGCCCGCTGGGCGGGGCCACCAACAACCCGGAGGTCGACGAGGGGACCAGCTGCCTCCAGGCGTCCAGCCCGCCGGGGGTGTTCCAGCCGACCGGCGGCGGGAAGACGGCCGGCATGACTCCCGGGCCGGTGCTGGTGGGCAAGGCGGGGCGGGATCCGGGGAAGAACTACGACGGGTCGCGCGCCGAGGACATGATGTCCGGCGACAAGCCGCCGCAGTCGGCGCCGGTCCGAGAGGGGAAGGTCTTCACCCTGTCGGACACGCAACTGAAGGCCCTGATGAAGGACCTGATGACCTCCCTGTCGGTCGGCAAGATGGAAACCGTCGCCCTCGAGATGTACGAGAAGTTCGTCAGCGGCGTCGGCGAGAAGAAAGGCGCCTACCGCAGCGCGACGCTGGACGCGGAGGTCGCCGCGAACAAGGCGACGAAGGACTATCACGCGGCGTTCCTGAAGCAGCTGGAGGCGGCGCTGCGCAAGGCGCGCTTCGATCCCGCCCGGCTTTCCGTCATCCCCATGGGACTCCTGGATTTCTCGTCATTCTGGGACAAGGCGACCGGGCTGGGCATCACCATCCACCAGGTCTGGAGCGTCAAGGCGGAGTTGAGGGAGTACTACTACGACCGCGTGGCCGGCGTCTGGAGCGGCACGCTCGCCTACACGTTCTACGATCACTTCGGTCTGGATTGGCCCGACGTCGAGAAGAACAAGCACCGGACACTTCCGACGCAGTACACCGGTGCCGGCTTCGTGGCCTGGTACATCCTCCAGCACTACCGTTCGGCCAAACCGTTCATCGTCGAGATCCGGCACCGCCTGTTCCTCACGGGCCGGGCGAGCTGACCGCCCGCCGGCGGGTAGAATCGGACCGCGGAGATCGCCATCGGTCCCGGCAGGATGCCGGCAGGCCGTTTGCCCTTCGATTGGCGGCGCCGTCCGCTACTTCGCCGCGTCCGCGAGGATCTCGTCCGCCCGGCGGATCATCGTGTCACGGCCCTCATGGAGGTCGCGCGCGTCGTACTCCACGACTTCGTCCGGCGGGATGCCGATCCCCTCGATGCCTTTCCCGCCGTTGAAGCGGTTCATGTTGCTGTCCACGGACACGTACAGGGCGAAGAGGCCGGAGGGGAGCTCGATCGTCTTCTTGCTCGAGGACATACCGGCCGTGGGGCTCTCTCCGATCATCCTGGCCCGGCCGTACTCCTTGAAGAACCCCGACATCGTCTCCCCGGCGCTGCGGCAGCCCGCATCCACGATCACCACCATCGGCCCCGCGAACGGGCGCTCCCCGGCGCTGGGGATCGGCGCGGGCGATCGGGTCCACTTCGTACCCTTCTCCACGAACCGGCCGAAGACGGCGTCGTGGTCGCACCCACCGCCTCCGTTGGCGCGGAAGTCGAGCACGAGCCCCTTCATCTCCCCGAGGTCGGCGAGCATCGCGTCCAGTTGGCCCGGCAGTTCTCCCGGGACGTCGCGGAGGTGGATGAAGCCGAACCCCCCCGGAGTCCGACCATAGCTCTGGCGGCCCGACTGCTTCATCCCCTCCGGGAAGAAGGCCGGACCGACGGGTACGGTGGAGGCGCGGTGACGGGTGATCGTGGGCTGGTGCCTCTTGCCGTCCGGGGAGCGGAGCGCGACCTTCAGGGTCGAGCCCTCGTCGCCTTCGAGTCCCCAGTGGCAGGTGGCGAAGAAGGCCTGGTGTTCCGTGGAGAACCCCATGAGATCCCGCCGCTCCGCGGTCTTCCGCTCGATCCATTTCCCCGCCGGCAGGTCCTCGACCTCGAGGACCTCCATCCCGGGCTTCACCCCGGAATCCGCCGCGGCGGACCAGGCATTCTTCACGAGGATCTTCCCGCCGGAGCGGCACCAGAACATCCCCGGCCCGCTCTGTCGCCCCCGCGGCGGGTCGGGCCACTCGACCTTCTCCGCCGCCGGGAGCTTGCGGACACTGGCGTGGCCGTCGCGGAGTCGCGCCACGAGACGCGTGAGGAGCTTGTAGTGGGCCGCGTGGTCCCGGACCTCCCGGACCTCTTTCCGGAACTCCTTCTCCACGGCCTTCCAGTCCACGTCCTTGCGCTTGAAGAAGTGCCCGCAGTCCTTCTTCAGTTCGCCGAGCGCGAAGTCCACGTCCTTCGCGTAATCGACCCGGCCTTCCGCCGCGGCCATCGCCGCGGCGAGGATCGTGACGGGGAGGACGGCGGCAAGCCGGTGAGCGCTCATCCCCTCATACTAACAGCCCGTCGGCAGGAGCCCTCAGGCGCGCGGAGGCCCCCCGGCGACGGACTGGCAGCCGGTCCGCCGGCCGGCAGGGCCGCCGTCACTCCACGAACCAGTTCCTCGTGCGCAGGAGCAGCCGCATGGCGGGATCGAGGTTCCGGACCTCTTCCAGGCGGGTGCGCATCGCCGCGACATCGTCGGTGATGATGTTCGCGACACCGCGGTCGACGAGCGGCGGGAGCCGGTCCGGATCGTTCACCGTCCAGGCGTGGACTTCGATCTTCCTCGCCGCGGCCTGCCGGATGAGTTTCCGGGTCACGAGACCCGCGTTGACCATCAGAAAGTCTATGTCGAGCCTCGACAGGTCGCCGATGGCCGCTCCCGCGATGAACCCGATCTGCACCCGCGGCTCGGTCTCTTTCGCGAGACGGATGCCTTCGTAGGACTGGGAGCAGATCCGCGTCCCGTCCGCCTGCCCGGCGCGCTTCAGGGCCTCGACGACCGACCGGACGAGGGGGCCGACATCCTCCCTGCCGGCGGGCTTGAGTTCGATGTTGAGGCGAACCCTCCCGCCGGCCGCCGCCAGGAACTCATCGAGCGTGGGCACCCCCTCTCCGGCGAAGCGCGGGTCCAGGGCGGCACCGATATCCACCGCCCGGATCTCCGCGAGGCTCGCGCCGGCCACGCGCAGGTCCGGGCGGCCGAGGCGGGCGAGATCGCCGTCGTGGAGGACGATGATCGCGCCGTCCGCGGTCCGCTGAACGTCGATCTCCACCCAGTCGGCCCCGTGCTCCATCGCGGTCCGGAGCGCGGCCAGGGTGTTCTCCGGCGCCGCCGCAGCGCCCGCCCGATGGGCCGTGATCTCCACCCGTTCGGCCGGTCTCGCCCCCTCGAGGGCGATCCATGTCACCGCGGCCGAAACGACCACCACGGTGCCGAGGATGGACCACGCCAGTGCCCGGAAGCGGCAAGCCGGTCGCAGGACGCTCGCGGCGCACATGTCCGGCCGGGTGCCGCCCGAGTCGCCATGGAGTTCGAGGACGAGCCCGACGAGCGCGGAACTGGTGATCGCCGAGAGGAGGATCGCCGCGGCTCCGTGGATGAGCAGCAGGCCCGCGGTCACGGGGAGGATCGTGGCCATCGACATTCCGACGCGGTCGAGGACGGCGGCGCTGGCGAACCGGAGGCCGGCCGCCACGCCCAGGGAGATCGCGCCCGCGCCGGCGGCCAGGGCGAGGATCGGGACCGCGACACGCCGCAGGTTCCCCCGGGTGCGAAGGGCGCTCGTCCGGAGCGCCTGCCGCGGGGACGTCCCGGGCTCCAGCAGCAGGATCGGCAGCGCCAGTGCCCACGTGAGCATGTACCGCACGAGGACGACCCCGCAGGCCAGCAGGAGCGCACCGGCGACCGCCGCACCGAGCCAGAAGACCGGCGGTTTGAGGACGACGAGACCGTTGAGGTCGCGCCCGGACCACAGCAGGGAGACGGTGAGAAGCGTCGCCGCAAGGAACGGCAGGGCGATCAGCAGATATCGGACCAGCTTGCGGGCGGCGAGGCCGAGCACCCGCGGGAGGACGCCGAGGAGGCGGAAGACGGCGCCACGGAACGAAAGCCCGCGATCCTCGAGCAGGAAGACGAGGCCCGCCTGCTCCAGGAGGAGCGCCGCGAGGTTGAGCGAACCCACGGTGACGAGCGAGAGCAGGCCCGGAGCGGAAAGCAGGAACTCGACGATCTCGAAATTGCCGACCGAATAGCGGCCCCAGCGCGCGAGGAAGAGGCCGAGGATGACCGCGCTGAGCGGCGCCACGGCCACCAGCGCGAGGATCCGGCACAGGAGTGAGAACCCCACCACGGAGCGGAGGCGGCCGGGCGTGCGGCGCGCTACCCGTTTCCAGAGCGGTCGGCCATCGGAGGCGCGCCAGGCCGGTGCGCCATCTCCGGCGGATGCCGGCGGATCTGCGGACCCCTCGCTTCTCCGGGACTCCCTCTTCGCTCCCGCCATGCGCACCTCCACCGTACCCGACGGACCTCCTCCCCGCTCGAGGAAAGGAGAGCGGAAAGGCGGTGGAACGGGAAGGTCCATCGGGGCGACCCCGTCCGGGCCATGTTCGCTCCGGCGCTCCGCCTCGGGGCTGGCAGCCCGTCGGCGTAAGCCCTCATGTGCGCGGAGGCCCCCCGGCGACGGGCTGCCAGATCACACGTCGATCTGGATCACGCCGAGAAGACCGTAGAAGTCAGGAGAGGGGCCGATGATCGTGAAGCCCATCCGCGGGAGCCGGATGCCCCGCAGGATCTGGTAAGCATCGGCCCCCATATTGATGCCATCGGCGATCTCGGTCGGGTTCGG
>JALOQY010000010.1 GCA_025459285.1 Planctomycetota bacterium
CCCCGTCGCGCCGCCGTCGCGGCGGCCGCTGAGCCGCCGGAAGGCCGCGCCACCGGGGCGGCCATGGTCAGCGATCCCACTGGCGCCGGACGCTCCCCCTTTCGGACCGAGAGGGGGAAGGTGCCGACAAGCGCCGGTGGCTACGACTTCGGATTGTCGTGAGAAACCCCTTCGTGGTTTGGCCTGGCCCCAGGTGCGTCACTTCGCGGGAGTCGAGACCGGGACGCCGTCCACGGTGACGGTGAGGGTCTTGCTCGGGGAGGTCGCCTCAGCGTAGTCGACCTGCCAGATCCGCGCCTCGTGGAACGCCGCGAGGATGTCGGCGACGCGCTGGATCGGGGTCACGGGGTCGATGGTGAGGATCGCCGATGCCTCGCCGTTGCCCGGCCGGCGGAGGGCGCCGACCAGGGCTTCGTGGGCCGGCATGGGGTCGGGAGCCGCCGGCAGGACGACGCGGTAGACGGGCTCCGGCCGGTCCGGGTTTCCGTCGGTGCCGAAGGGCATCCATGTCCGGATCTCCTGGAGGTAGTCGGTGTTCCCGCGGTACACCCCGAACCGGATGCGGTTGATCCGGATATTGGAGTGGCGGCAGGCCTCGAAGACCGGGCGGAGGACCCGGAAGGGGGCGCGCCGGTCGCCGAGGAGGAGGAGGGCGGTGCGGCATCGCTCGCCGGAATCGGACCGCCCCGCCTCCGCAAAAGGCCACAGGGTCTCCGCGAGAGACCCGGGGCTCACCCGAAGCCCCTTGCAGCGGATCTCGCCGTTCGCCTCCACCGTCAGGATCACCCGCCGGTCAGGTTCACAATCGCGCCACTCGATGGTCGGCCCGATGACGGGCAGGAGCGGCCGGGGTCCGGCCTTGCGCGCGGCCTCGCGGACCCGGGCCCCCCAGTCCACGGCGCGCCAGCGCGCGAGGTCGAGGACGCCCTCGAAGAGCACCTCGTCCATCCACATCGAGTCGTTCAGTCCCCGCTCCTCGAACCAGCGACGCAGCGGTGTCGCCTCCGGGCATTCCCCGCGGACGGAGAGGTCGGGCCAGACGTCGAGGGACCACCACCGGCTCGCGCGGTCGGCGGCGCTCCGGATCGCGGACGCGCCGTTGCCGGCGAGGATCCGCCGCGCCTCGGCCTCGACCGGCGAGGCTTCGCCGCAGGCGCCGAGCAGGACGGGGATGAGAAGGAGGATGCGACGCATCGGCGGCCTCCAGCGCCGCGCGCGGGGGACGACCGGAGTGTACCACGCCGGCGGGGATGCGCGGCTCGGGTTCGCGGGGGCGCGCCTGACCGCCCCGGGCGTCGCGGCCTCCGGGCCGGCCGGCGTACTCGGCGCGCGCCGCGGTCCGTGCTACAATCCGGCCAACCCGGGAGGGAGTGATGGTGAGTCGTCGTGCCGGTACCGCCGTCTTCGTCTTCGTCGCCCTGATCGGGGTCGCCGTCGCGCCCTGGCCTGCTGTCGTGCCGGCGGCGCTCGCGGGCGACGCGCAGATCGCCGAGACCCTCTTCAAGAGCGGCCGGCAGGTCTTCCAGAAGGGCGACTACGCCGGCGCCGAGGCGTACTTCCGAAAGGCCTTCGCCGAGAATCCCGGCCTCATCGAGGCCTGCTGGTGGCGCGGCGCGGCCCAGGAGAAGGCCGGCGACAAGGGGGCGGCGCTCGAGTCCTTCCGCGAGTACCTCGTCCTCTTCGCCGACAAGAACTCCGCGGGGGGTACGAGCCGGGAGGAGCAGCGCCTGAAGGGCCTCGCCGAGAAGAGCGTGGAGGCGCTGGCGGCGGGGGAGAAGGAACTCAGGAAGATCGAGGACCGGTACGTCGCGGCCCTGATGGCCTTCGCGAAGGAGCAGTTCCTCCGCGACCCCGGCGTGAGCGTGGCCGCCCTCGACGCCCTCCTCGCCGTGCGTCCCGACCATGCCGAGGCGCTGCGCCTGCGGGAGAAGCTCGGGGGGCCGGCCGGTGCCGCCGAGGCGCCCGCGCCGAAGGAGGCCTCCGCGACCGGCCCCTTCCGCGATGTCCGGTCATGGATCGACCTGCTCGCCGATCGGACGTTCAAGTCGGAGAGCATCCGGTACGAGGCGGAGGTCATGGTCGTCGACACGAAGGGTGGCGCGGTGATCTCGCCGCCCCGGTCCGTCGACACGGGCCGGTCCTTCGCCTACGAGACGGAGTTCCGGGTAACCGAGGTCTACGAGCGCGGCTGGCTCGTCGGCCTCAACGTCGCCGGCCGGAAGGGCGCGTTCCTCTCCGCCTTCGCCAACGTCGGCCGCGTCGTGCTCCTGAACGCGCCGTCGCCCGACTCCCAGACCGAGGTGGCCTCCTTCGACATGCCGCCCCTCGAGACCGGGGCCTGGCATCGCCTCGGCGTCGTCGTGAAGGGGGCGGATCTGGAGGTCTGGTTCGACGGGAAGAAGGTGATCGGCTGGACCGAGCCCTCGGGTCAGGACCTCGCCGGCGAGATCGGCATCTTCCAGCAGCGCTGCCGCACCGAGCGCCGGCTCTTCCGGGCGGGGAGGCTGTGACAATGAACTTCGAAGTTCTCGGACCGCTCGCGGGTTTCGCGAGAGCGAGCGCCGGAGGCGCCCGCCGCCGCAGGCGGCGAGGAGGGGGAGGCCGCGCCCGCGGCCTCCGCGCGGGAGGATCTGCCTCCCCCGCTATTCTGACAGCGCGCGCGCGGCCCGTCGCGAACCCGGTTGCGGGCCGTACCCGCGCTGTGATGACCGGCGTCCGCGGACTTGCCCCGATCCTCGCCTTCGCCTTGCTCGCCCTGGGTCCCGCCGCCTCCGCCCGGGCCGACCGCGAGACCGCCGAGTTCCAGGCCGGGCGGGCCGACAAGGCCCTGGCCGGGAAGAAGTGGGCGGAGGCCGAGGATCTCTACCGCAAGGCGATCGACGAGGATCCCGCGTACCTCCCGGCCCGCCACGGTCTGGCCCAGGCGCTCCTCGGGGCCGGCCGCTCCGCCTCGGCCATCGAGGAACTCCGCGCCTTTGTCGAGGCCGCCCGCGCGCTGGCGCCGCTGCCCCCGGAATGGAAATCGACGTTCGCGGCGGCGGAGAAGCAGCTCGCAGGCCTGGACGCCGCCGGCAGCGCGCTCGCGAAGATCCGGGACCAGTACGTCTCGGATCTCGTGGGGCTCGCCGAGCGGTGGCTCGCGAAGGACCCGGAGCTTGCCGAGCGCGCCCTGCGCCAGGCGCTTCGCCTGACACCCGGCCATGCCCGCGCCGAGCAGTTGCTCGGAAAGCTCGGCAAGTCCGCCTCCCACGAGACCGTGAAGCTCTTCGACGGGAAGAGCCTCGCCGGGTGGCAGTTCGCCAACGCCCCGACCTGGCAGGTGATCGACGGGGAACTCGTGGGGAACGTGCGGGACGCCTGCATGAACATCCGCAGCGACCGCATGTTCTCCGGCAACTTCGACGTGCGGATCGAGGTCCGGATCGTGGAGACGTTCGCCGGGCCTCCGATGTTCGCGCTCCTCCCGTGCTGGACCGGGGACTACGACCACTACTCCTTCGGCTCCCTCAACGGGAGGGTCCGCTGGTGGGACGTCACCGCCGAGGGAGTGAGCCGCGAGATCGTCTCGATGGCGCCCGCCGATTTCCGCAAGCCTTTCGACCCGTCGGTGTTCAACCTCTTCGAGTACCGCTTCCGCGCCGCGGAGGTGGAGACGCTCCTGAACGGGGAGACGGTGGGCCGCGAGCCGCGTCCCGAGAACCGGAAGTCGGGCTTCATCGGCCTCCAGGTCCAGAACTCCCGCGTCGCGTTCCGGGAGGTCTCGGTCGACCAGCGATGAGCGAGCGCCCGCCCGCCCCGGAGATCCCGGGCTTCGAGATCCTCGGTCTCATCGGCGCCGGGGGCATGGGATCGGTCTGGAAGGCGCGCCGCGCCGGCGGCGCCCTCGCCGCGGTGAAGGTTTCCGAGCCGAACGTCCGGATCTCCGAGCGTGACGCCGCCTCCCACTTCCGGCGCGAGGCGGTGGCCGCGCTGAACCTCGACCACCCGAACCTCGTGCGCGGGCTCGATGTCGGGACGACCTCGGACGGGCGGGTGTTCCTCGCCATGGAGTTCGTGGACGGGCCGTCCCTGGCGCGCCTCATCCGTGAGGAAGGGCCGCTCGGTGAAGAGCGGGTGGTCTCGGTTGCCACGGGGATCGCGCGGGGGCTCGACCACGCCCATCGCCTCGGCCTCCTCCACCGGGACGTGAAGCCGGACAACGTCCTGATCGCGCCGGACGGGACCCCGAAGCTTGCCGACCTCGGCCTTGTCGCGGAGTCGGCCGGCGCCCCGGCGCGCGCCGCCCTGGGGACGCGGGTCTATGCCGCCCCCGAAGTGCTCGCCGGCGGCGAGGCAGGCCCGCGGTCGGACCTCTACGCGCTCGGCGTCACGCTCGTGGCCGCGGTGCTCGGTGCGGAGCTCCGCCGCTCGAAGGGGGTCGTCGGCCGGCGGCTTCCCGCGGAGGCGGGAGGCGTCGCCCTTTCGGAGGGCTTGCGGGCGGTGGTGGAGCGTCTCCTGCGCCGGGATCCGGCGGAGCGTTACGCCTCGGCCGCCGAGCTTCTGCTTGATCTCGAGGCGCTCCGGGCCGGAGACCGCCCTCTCGGCGCCATCCTCGGCCGCGGGCCGGCCGCGAGGCGGAGGGCGTGGGGGCGGATCCTGCCGATCGGCGTCGCGGCCCTGGCGCTCGCGGTGGGGGTTTCGAGCTTCGTGGCGCGGCCTTCCGGACGGGGATCGGAATCCGCAAAGCCCTCCGTCCCCGCGGTACCCGGGGAGGACCCGAGGGTGACCGCCGCACGCCTCTTCCTCGAACGCTTCCCCGAGGACTTCGTGCGAGGGCGGGAAATGCTCGCGGACGCGGACGACCCGGCGCTCGCGGCGGGCGACCGCGAGCGGCTGGAGGCGCTGCGGGCCTCCCTTCTCGACCGGTTCTCCCGGGCCGCCGAGGAGGCGTTCCGCGACCGGGAGGAGCGCGCCCGCCTCGCCGTCACGGCAGGCGATCCGGCGGCGGCGGAGGCGATTCTCCTCGACTGGCCGGAGCGGCTGAGTCCCTCGCCGTGGCGCGAGGAGGCGGCCCGGCTCGCCAGCGCCCTGCTCGCGGCGGCGGTCGAGGAGAGCGAGGCCATGGCGGCGGAGGCCGAAGCGCTGGCCGCCGGCGCGCAGGCGGGTGGGGCGGGGGATCGGGCGGAAGCGATGCTGCGGCGGCTCGAGGACGCTCTCACCCGGGCGCCGTTCGCGGGCGACGCCCGGGGGCGCCTCGCGGCGGCGAAGGAGAGGTTGTCGCGGCTGGTGGCCCGGGAACGGGAAGCCGCTGCGGCGCGGGCCGCCGAGACGGCGGCGCGGGCGGAGGAGAAGGCCGCGATCGACCGACTCGGGGTCGCGCTCGCCTCGTCCGGTCCGGAGAGTGGGGTGAGGGCGGCCCTGCTCGCGCTCGCGGCTCTCGACGGGTCGCGGCCGACCACCGCGGCGGCGGGGCGACTGCTCGGGGCCCTCGCGCGGGCGGAGCGGAACCTGGCCGGGCGGCTTCGCGATCTCGAAGGCCGGGTCTGGGCGTGGCCATCGGAGGATGGGATCGCGGTCGGGCCGGTCCCGGCGTCGCTTCCGCCCCGCTCGGTGTTCCTGTCGCCGTCCTGGGCGGCCCTCGGCGAGCGGGCGGAAGCCCTGGCGGCGGCGGCCGGCGGCCCGGAGGAGGCCGGGTCCTGGCTGTTCGTGAACGGGGCAGCGGGCGAGGCGGCCCGAATCAGCGGGGACGTGGCCGTGCTCGTCGCGATCCTGCCGGCCGAGCCGCCGGAGCCCCCGATCGAGGCGCGGATCCTCCGGCGCGTCGCTCTCGCGATGCGCGATGGGGAGACCACGCCGGCGGGCGCGGAAGATCCTGTGCTCGATGCGTGGGCGGAGGCGATCGGCGGGCGGGGCCCGGCGGGGACCGCGCCGGGTCCGGGCGCCGCGGCGGCGAAGACCGCAGGACTCGACGCATTCCTCGCCGACGACCTTCCGGCCGCGTGGGCCCACCTCGCCCGGGCCGCCGGACTGGCCCCCCGGGATGCCGAGATCGCGGCGCTCCGGGGCCGGATCCTGCTCTCGGCGTCGCGCGCCCTGCCCACGACGCCGGTCGTGTTCCTCGCCTTCTCCGAGGGCCGGCGCGGCGCCGACCTCGATCCGGGCCTGCCCGCGGCCTGGGGCCTTGCCGCGGAGGCCGGGATGGTGCTCTGCGAACTGGCCGCGCCGTCCTTCGCGGCGCGCGCGCGCCCGCTCGTCGCCGAGGCCTGCGAAGAGGCCTGCCGCTCGGGCCGGGACGATGCGCGGTTCCTCGCCTTCGCCGGCGAATGGCATCTCGACGGGAACCGCCCGGAGAAGGCCGTTCCGCTCCTCCGCCGCGCCGTCTCCCGGGCGCCAGAGGACGCCCCCCTCCGCCTCCTTCTCGACCGCGCCGAGCGCGCCGCGCGCTGACAGCCCGTCGCCGTAAGCCCTCAGGCGCGCGGCAGCCCTCGGCGACGGGCTGCCAGCATTGAACGGCGTGCAACGGCTTGGACCCCGGATCGAAGGGTCAGTGGGTGGTGCAGACCATCGACCAGTCTCCCTGGACCCTCGAGAGACCCCGGTGCAGGAACTGGCGGAATCCTCACGCAATTCGATCTGGCCGAAGACCGGTTCAACGACCTGACCCGCGGACGGTAGGGACTCGTAAAGCCCCCGGCTTTCAGCTTCTCCCGCATCGCCAAGTCCCCAGGGCCGCTGCCTTGTCCGCCTCGTCGGTCGGACTTGCCGTGCCGTTCGGAAGATGGGGTTGCCGAACATCGCGGGCTACCCGGCGTGGATCCGCGGCGAGCGTCCGGACCTCGCGGTGCCGCCGCCGACGATTCCCTCGACTCCGGGTGAGGTCTACGCCCGTTCGGGGTGGAAGGGGTGGGGGGACTACCTCGGGACGGACCGGATCGCCAACCGGAATCGCGTCTTCCGGCCGTTCGCGGAGGTCCGCGAGTTCGCGCGGGCCCTCCGACTCCGCAGCAGTATGGAGTGGAAGGCCTGGGCGAAGGGTGCCCGGCCGGACCTGCCACCCCGGCCGCTGGATATCCCCTGCAATCCGGATCAGTACTACCGGGACAGCGGCTTCACGACCTGGGCGGACTTCCTGGGCGTCGCCGGAAGCGCACGCCGGGGGGCGCGGCGGCGGCCGCCGGGCCTTCGTACCGCACCGGACCACGCGTTGCGGCCTCGGGGGGGCCGCTCCGTCCCGGGGGGTGAAAAAGGGTGCCCGCCGGCAAGTCGGCCGGTAGACTCGCGGTTCACGCCCGCGCGCACCGATAGGAGGCTGAGCCATGCCCGATGCCGTCATCCTCAGCGCTGTCCGTACGCCCATCGGCAAGTTCCAGGGGGGGCTTGCCGGCTTCTCGGCCATGGACCTCGGCGCCCTAGCGATCAGGACCGCCGTCGCGCGTGCCGGGCTCTCGCCGGAGCAGGTCGGCGAGGTCATCATGGGCAACGTCCTGCAGGCCGGTCTCGGGCAGAACCCCGCCCGGCAGGCCGCCCTCGCCGCCGGGATCCCCCCGGGTGTGGCACCTTTCACGGTCAACAAGGTGTGCGGCTCGGGCATGAAGTCCGTGATGCTGGCCACCCAGGCCATCCGCCTCGGCGACGAGCAGGTGGTCGTGGCCGGCGGCATGGAGTCGATGACCAACACGCCCTACATGCTGCCCGGGGCCCGGGACGGCCTGCGCCTCGGCGACGGCAAGATCGTCGACCTCATGGTCCACGACGGCCTGTGGGACAAGTACAACAACTTCCACATGGGCTTGACGGGCGAACTGATCGCGAAGGAACTGAACGTCACCCGCGCCGAACAGGACGCGTTCGCCGCGGAGTCCCACCGGCGCGCCCACGCCGCCACGGTGAAGGGCGAGTTCAAGCGGGAGATCGTCCCCGTGGAGGTCAAGCCGAAGAAGGGCGACCCCTTCCTCGTGGAGCACGACGAGGGCGTGCGCGGCGATACCACCGCCGAAGCCCTCGCGAAGATGCGGCCGGCGTTCGACAAGGCCGGCACCGTCACCGCGGGCAACGCCAGCCAGATCTCCGACGGAGCCGCGGCCCTCGCGCTCTGCTCCGACGAGTACGCGAAGGCCAACCGGCTCACCCCCCGGGCGCGGATCGTGGCCTACGCCTCCGGCGGCGACATCCCGGCGCGCGTGATGTTCGCGCCGATCATCGCGGTCCGGAACCTCCTCGCGAAGATGGGTGTCGGGATCGATCACTTCCAGCTCCTCGAGCTGAACGAGCCGTTCGCCGCGGCGAGCGTGGGGGTCATGCGCGAGCTGCACGTGAACCCGGAGATCGCGAACATCCGGGGCGGCGCGGTGGCCCTCGGCCATCCGATCGGCGCCTCCGGCGCGAGGATCATCGTGACATTGCTCCACGCCCTCGAGGACCGGGGGCTCGAGCGGGGACTCGCCGGGCTCTGCCTCGGCGGCGGCAACGCGGTCTGCATCGCCATCGAGCGGGTATAGGAGGAAGACATGAACCGGGTAGGTGTGGTCGGCGCGGGAACGATGGGCAACGGCATCGCGCAGGTGTTCGCGACGCAGGGCACCGCGGTCACGCTGGTGGACGTGGCGCCGGCGGTGATCCAGAAGGCCCTCGGCACGATCGAGAAGAGCGTCCGCAAGCTCGCCGAGAAGGCCGGGAAGGACGCGAACGCGGTGGCGCCGGAAGTCATGGGGCGGATCTCCACCTCCGGGACGCTCGACGTCCTCGGCGGCTGCGACCTCGTCGTGGAGGCGGTCTTCGAGGACTTCGAGGTGAAGAAGCAGGTCCTCCCGAAGATCGACGCGGTGATTCCGGAGGCGGCGATCCTCGCCACGAACACGTCGTCGATCTCGATCACCAAGCTCGCCGCGCTGACGAAGCGCCCCGAGCGCGTGATCGGCATGCACTTCATGAATCCCGTGCCGCTGATGTCCCTCGTGGAGATCATCCGGGGCCACCTGACCTCCGACGCCACGACGAACGCGGTGCTCGAGACGGTGAAGGCCCTCGGAAAGGTCCCGGTGCCGGCGAACGACTACCCGGGATTCGTCGCCAACCGGATCCTCATGCCGATGATCAACGAGGGCGTGTACTGCCTCATGGAGGGCGTCGCCACGGCTGCGGACATCGACCAGGTCATGAAGCTCGGCGCGAACCACCCCATGGGGCCGCTCGCGCTGGCGGACCTGATCGGCCTCGACGTCTGCCTCGCGATCATGGACGTGCTCCATCGCGAACTCGGCGACTCGAAGTACCGGCCATGTCCGCTCCTCCGGCGGATGGTCGCGGCGGGCCTCCTCGGCCGGAAGACCAAGCGGGGCTTCTACCAGTACTGACCTGCGGGCAGCGGTCGGCCACGGGAGGATCGGATGGATTTCTCGCTGGGTGAGGATCTGACCCTGATTCGGGACGCCGCGCGCGAGCTCGCGGACAATGAGATCGCGCCGCTCGCCGAGGAAGCGGATCGGACCGGCACCTTCGTGTGGGAGCAGTTCCGGAAGGCGGGCGAACTCGGTTTCGCCGGGATGCTCGTCCCCGAGGCCTATGGCGGGAGCGGTCTCGGGTCGGTGGCGCTCTCCCTCGCGCTCATCGAACTGAGCCGGGCCTGCGCCTCCACCGGCGTCACCCTCTCCGTCCACAACTCCCTCGCCTGCGGGGCGATCGTGGAGTTCGGCACCGAGGCCCAGAAGCGCCGGTTCCTGCCGGCGATGGCCGCCGGGGAGGTTCTCGGCGCCTACTCGCTCTCCGAGGCGAACTCCGGCTCCGACGCCGCATCGCTCAAGGCCTCGGCGGTCCGGGACGGGAACGACTGGGTGCTGAACGGGACGAAGCTCTGGGTCTCCTCCGGCAGCCACGCCGGTACGTTCATCGTCTTCGTGCGCACGAACAGCAACGTCGAGAAGCCTCACCGGGGGATCTCGGCCTTCATCCTGCCCCGTGAGACACCGGGCTTCACGGTGGGCAAGGCCGAGAAGAAGATGGGCCTCAAGGGCTCCTCGACGAGCGAACTGATCTTCGAGGACGCGCGCCTTCCGGTGGACCTGATGCTCGGCACGGAGGGGCAGGGCTTCGAGATCGCCATGAAGCTCCTCCACGCCGGCCGGGTGGGCATCGCCGCGCAGTCCGTGGGCATCGCCGAGGCGTGCCTCGCGGCGTCCATCCGGTACTCCGGCGAGCGCGTGCAGTTCGGGAAGCCGATCCAGGAGTTCCAGGCCGTGCAGTGGAAGCTCGCGGAGATGCGCACGCGGATCGAGGCCAGCCGGCTCCTCGTCCTCCAGGCGTCCTGGCTGAAGGACCGCGGTGAGCCCCATGTCGCCGAGTGCTCCATGGCCAAGCTCTTCGCCTCCCGGACCGCGAACTACTGCGCGAAGGAGGCGGTGCAGATCCACGGCGGCGCCGGCTACACCGCCGACTTCCCGGTGGAGCGCTTCCTCCGCGACGCCCGCGCCACGGAGATCTACGAGGGGACGACGGAGATCCAGAAGCTCGTCATCGCGCGGAGCCTCCTCCGGGACGGCCCATGAAGCTGCTCGCGGACTTCCTCGCCGGCGGCGTTCCGGCGCTGGCCCGGGCGATCACCCTGGTGGAAAACGGGACGGAACGGGGCCGGGAGATCCTCGAGGCGATCCACTCGCGGACCGGTCGGGCGTGGCGCATCGGCGTGACGGGGCCGCCGGGCGCGGGCAAGTCCACCCTGGTGGCCGCGCTCACCGAGGCCGCCGCGGGCGCGGGGCGCAGCGTGGGCATCGTGGCGGTGGACCCCTCGAGCCCCTTCACCGGCGGCGCGCTCCTCGGGGATCGGATCCGGATGCACGAGGCGGCGACCCACCCCGGCGTCTTCATCCGCTCCATGGCGAGCCGCGGCGAACTCGGGGGGCTCGCCCCCACGACCCAGGAGGTCGCCGATCTCCTCGACGCCGCGGGGAAGGACCCGGTCATCCTGGAGACGGTGGGGGCGGGCCAGGCGGAGGTGGAAGTGGCGCAGGCCGCCGACACCACCCTCGTCGTCCTATCGCCCGAATCCGGCGACGCCGTGCAGACCATGAAGGCCGGCATCATGGAGATCGCGGACATCTATGTCCTGAACAAGGCCGACCGCGAGGGCGCGCCACGGCTCGCCATCGAGATCGAGTCGATGCTCGACGCGCGCCCCGGCGAGCACGCCTGGCGGCCGCCGGTGCTCCAGACGGTGGCGAACGAGGGGCGCGGCGTGCCGGAACTCCTCGACGCGATCGATCGCCACCGGGCCTTCCTCGAGGGCTCCGGGCGGCTCGGGGAGCGCCGCCGCCGGCGCCTCGTGCGGCGGATCGTCGCCCTCGTGAACGCGGCGATCACCGAGCGATTGCTTTCGGATCGCGTCCGGGTCGAGAGAATGGTGGAACTCGTCCAGAAGGGCGAGAAGAGCCCGCGGAAAGCCGCGGGCGAGATCCTCACGGAGCTCGGTTCATGAGCGCATCGGACCCGCGGAAGAGATGGGAGGAGGAGTTCGCGAAGAGCCGCCTCCGGGACGACCCGGAGCGGTTCATCACGGTGTCCGGGGAGGAGGTCCCGGCGATCCGGGGGCCGGAAGATGTCCCGATCGACCATGACCGCGACCTCGGCTACCCCGGCCAGTTCCCTTTCACCCGCGGGATCCACCCGACCCTCTACCGCGGAAAGCTCTGGACCATGCGCCAGTTCGCGGGGTTCGGCACGGCCCGCGACACCAACGCCCGCTACAAGTACCTCCTCGCGAACGGCCAGACCGGCCTGTCGGTGGCCTTCGATCTCCCGACCCTGATGGGCTACGACTCCGACGCCACCTTCGCCGAGGGCGAGGTCGGGAAGTGCGGGGTCGCCGTGGCGAGCCTCGACGACATGATGGTCCTGTTCGACGGGATCCCCATGGGCGAGGTCTCCACCTCGATGACGATCAACGGCCCCGCCGCCGTGCTGTGGGCCTTCTACATCGCCGCCGCACAGGCCCGGGGCGTCCCCTCGACGGCGCTGCGCGGGACGGTGCAGAACGACATCCTGAAGGAGTACATCGCCCAGAAGGAGTTCATCTTCCCGCCGCACCCGTCCATGCGGATCATCACCGACATGATGGCGTTCGGGGCGGCGGAGGTGCCGCAGTGGAACACGATCTCCATCTCCGGCTACCACATCCGGGAGGCCGGCTCCACGGCGGTGCAGGAGCTGGCCTTCACCCTCGCCGACGGCTTCGCCTACGTGGAGGCCGGCATCGCCGCGGGCATGGACGTCGACACGTTCGCGCCGCGGCTTTCGCACTTCTTCAACAGCCACCTCGACTTCTTCGAGGAGATCGCCAAGTACCGTGCCGCGCGCCGGATCTGGGCGAAGCGGATGCGGGACAAGTACGGCGCGAAGAGCCCGCGCTCCTGGGTGCTCCGCTTCCATACCCAGACGGCGGGCTGCTCGCTGACGGAGCAGCAGCCGGAGAACAACATCGTCCGCACGGCCTTCCAGGCGATGGCCGCGGTGCTCGGCGGCACGCAGTCGCTCCACACGAACTCGATGGACGAGACGCTGGCCCTGCCGTCGGAGAAGGCGGTGAAGATCGCCCTCCGGACGCAGCAGGTCCTGGCGCACGAGACGGGTGTCCCCTACGTGATGGATCCCCTCGGCGGTTCATGGTACGTGGAGTGGCTGACGAACCGGATGGAGGAGGAGGCCGAGAAGTACTTCCGGAAGATCGACGAGCTGGGCGGCGTGATCCGCGGCATCGAGGAGGGCTTCTTCCAGCGCGAGATCGCGCGGTCGGCCTACGAGTACCAGAAGGCGCTGGAGAAGGAAGAGCGGGTCGTCGTCGGGGTGAACCGGTTCAAGGAGGCGGACGAGAAGCTCGAGATCCCGCTCCTCTACATCGACGAGTCGGCGGAGGTCGAGCAGAGGAAGCGGCTCGCGGCCCTGCGGGCGCGTCGCGGCGACGTGGGCGGGGTCCTGTCGGCGATCCGGGCGGCGGCGCGGGGCTCCGCGAACCTCATGGTCCCGCTGATCGCGGCGGCGAAGGCCGGGGCCACGCTCGGCGAGATCGTCACGGCCCTGAAGGACGTTTTCGGGGAGTACCGGGAGCCGGCGGAGTTCTGACAGCTGTCGGGAGGCACGCATGGGCGCGAAGATCCGGATCCTCATCTGCAAGCCGGGCCTCGACGGCCACGACCGCGGAGCGAAGGTGGTTGCGAGCACGCTCCGGGACGCGGGCTTCGAGGTGATCTACACGGGCCTCCGGCAGTCGCCGGAGATGATCGTGCGGGACGCGATCCAGGAGGACGTGGACGCCATCGGACTCTCCGTCCACTCCGGCGCGCACCTGACGATCTTCCGGCGAGTGACCGAGCTCCTCGCGAAGGAGGGCGTCCACCACGTCCTCGTGACGGGTGGCGGGATCATCCCGGACCAGGACCTGCCGAAGCTCGTGGAGATGGGCGTCGGACGGCTCTTCCGGCCGGGCACGAAGAGCGAGGAGTACATCGCCTATCTCCGTGACGAGGTCGACCGACGGCGCCGGGAGCGCGAAGCGGCGGAGGTCTGAGATGGCCGCGAAACGAGGCGCTTTCTGGCCGTGGTTCCTGTGCGGTCTTGCCGTCGCCCTGTTCGTGGGGATCGTGGTCCTCGCCGCGCGGATCGGTTCGCACGGAGGGACGTTCCGGGCGCGCGGAGAGCAGCGGGTGGTCCTCGACGACGAGGACGACGAGAAGGGCGTGTTCGTGGAGATCGGCGTCGAGGGCGTGATCGTGGATGCCGCGGTGGGCGGGGCGAACCCGGTGGAGTCGCTGGCCTCGGCGCTGGAGCGTGCCGGGGAGGAGTCCGACCTCCGCGGGCTCCTGCTCCGGGTGAACAGTCCGGGCGGCGGGATCCGCGCCTCGGCCGTGATGCTGAAGGCGCTCTTGCGGTTCAAGGCCGAGCACGAGGTGCCGATCGTCGTGTGGATGAAGGACGTGGCGGCCTCGGGCGGCTACTACGTCTCCATGGCGGCGGATCACATCGTGGCCCATGAGGACACGATCACCGCCTCGATCGGGGTCATCTGGCAGAACCTCAACTGGAAGGTCCTGATGGAGGAGAAGCTCGGGCTCCGCTTCGACGTGACGAAGTCCGCGGAGATGAAGGACATCGGGAGCCCGAACCGCGAGATGACCGCCGAGGAGCGGGCCCTGATCCAGTCCTTCGTGGACGAGGCCTACGACGAGTTCCTCTCCGTCGTGGAAAAAGGGCGGGCCGGCAAGGGGGTCGAGCCGGTCACGAAGGAGTCGCTGCGGGCTTTGAAGAGCACGATCCTCGGGGGCCGCCGGGCGTACCAGGCGGGTCTCGTGGACCAGCTCGGCTACCGCGAGGACGCCGTGGCGAAGCTGAAGGAACTCGCGGGGATCGCCCGCGCGGACGTGGTGGAGTACCGGCGCCCGAAGGGGCTCCTGGACAGCCTCCTCGGCGTCCGGGCGGCGTCGGACCCCGCCGGTCTCCTCCTCGAGCGGCTCCGGTACCTGCATACCGAGGGGCCGGCCCTGCTCGCACTGTGGGAGCGCTGAACGATGATCTACCTGAAGGAAGAGCATGAACTGATCCGGCAGACGGTGCGCGAGTTCGCGCTGAAGGAAGTGGAGCCCGGCGAACTCGAGCGGGACGAGAAGGAGGAGTTTCCGGTGGACCTCATCGCGAAGATGAGGGAACTCGGCCTCCTCGGCATCCCGTTCCCCGAGGAGTACGGCGGCGCGGGGCTCGACAACCTCTCCTACGTGATCGCCGTGGAGGAGCTGGCGCGGATCTCCGGGTCGCTCGCGCTCACGCTGGCGGCCCACGTGAGCCTCGGCACGTCGCCGATCTATGAGTTCGGCACGGAGGAGCAGCGGCGGAAGTACGTGCCGCGGCTCGCCTCCGGGGAGATGCTCGGCTCCTTCGGGCTCACCGAGCCGAACGCCGGTTCGGACGCCCAGGGCACGCAGACCGCCGCCGTGCGCGACGGGGATTCCTGGGTCATCAACGGCCAGAAGATCTACGTGACGAACGGCGGCTACGCCGGGAGCATCATCTTCACCGCGGTGACGCAGCACGAGCCGCGGCAGATTTCGGCGTTCATCGTGGACGCCGGGACGCCGGGGCTCGTGCTGGGCAAGAAGGAGGTGAAGCTCGGCTGCCGTTCGAGCGACACCCGTGTGCTGCACTTCGAGGACTGCCGGATCCCGGCGGAGAACCTCGTGGGCGGGCCCTCCGAACTCGGCAAGGGCTTCAAGTTCTTCATGAAGACGCTGGACGGCGGGCGGATCTCGATCGGGGCGATGGCCCTCGGGATCGCCCAGGGCGCGATCGACAAAGCCGTCCCCTTCGTGAAGGAGCGGAAGCAGTTCGGCAAGCCCGTCGGCGCGTTCCAGGGCGTCTCCCACCGGATCGCCGACATGGAGACCGAGGTCCAGGCGGCCCGCCACATGATCTACCACTCGGCGTGGCTCAAGGACCAGCACCGGCCGCTGGAGCACCACAGCGCGATGGCGAAGCTCTTCGCCTCCGAGGTGGCGATGCGGGCGACGTTCTCCGCGATCCAGGTGCTGGGCGCCTGCGGGTACATGAAGGAGTACCACGTGGAGCGCTACATGCGGGACGCCAAGCTCTGCGAGATCGGCGAGGGCACCTCCGAGATCCAGCGCCTGGTGATCTCCCGCCAGCTCCTCGGCCGCCTGGACTAGGGACGTACGTACCTAATCACCTTTTCTGCGGTGCAGCGGACCTGGACGCCGGGTCACGTCCCTCCGTGCCGGCTTCCGAACCGAGGGTGAAAAAGGTGAAAAGGTACGTACGTCCCCGGTTGGAAGAGGCTTGGAAGCGCGGTGGACTGGGGACGTACGTACCTAATCACCTTTTCTGCGGTGCAGCGGACCTGGATGCCGGGTCACGTCCTTCCGTGCCCGCTTCCAGTCCGAGGGTGAAAAAGGTGAAAAGGTACGTACGTCCCCGGTTCGAAGAGGCTTGGAAGCGCGGTGGGACCGGTCCTCCCGGGCGAGGGCCTCGACCCGATCCCACCGGGTCGGCTCGGCGGTGAAGACGACCTGTCGTTCCGGTGCCATGGAATCGAAATGGAGCGGGTGATGGGAGTCGGACCCACGACAACCACCTTGGCAAGGTGGCGCTCTACCACTGAGCTACACCCGCTCCGATGAGCAGAACAGGACTGTAGGGCGCGGGGCGCGACAGGTCAAAGGATTTTCCCTGTCCGCCCGGCTCGGGAGGGGAGCCGCTGGTGGCCCGGTGGGCGGCCGCCGCGTCGAAGCGGGCCGGGCCGCCCGCCGGAGCGCCCTCCCGGCGACCACGAAGGGGAAAGGGCGGCGCCGGACTCGGGTATAACGGGGAAATCCACTCGCCGTCCGGAGATACCATGGAGCGCCCGATCGTCGTCCTCGCCGGAGTAGCCGTGGCCGCCGCCCTCCTCGTCGCCGTCATCGTGAGCCTCCCGATGTCCCGCCCGGCCGGAGCCCCCGATTCGCCGGCGACCGAGGCCGGCCGCCCCCCGGAGCCGGCCGGCCCCGAAGCATCGTCCGGCGGCGCCGTGCGCGGAATCGTGCTCGACGGGGAGGGGAAACCGGTCGCCGGAGCGGGTCTCGCCCTCGCCCCGGAGAACGGCCCGCCCGAGGCCGCCCGGACCGCCACCACGGGGGCCGACGGCCGCTTCCGGATCGAGCCGCCGGGCGGCGCGCCATACTCCCTCAGCGTCGCCGGAGCGGGCTACGGCACCCAGAGTCGCTCCGGCATCCCGGAGAGCGGCGGCGAGTACACGATCATCCTGAAGCCCGCGCCCGGCATCCTCGGGACGATTCGCACCGCGGAAGGCCTCGGCGCGCCCGGAGCGGTGGTGGAACTGCGCAGCGGTTTCGCCGTGGCCCAGCGCGTCCGGGCGGGCGAGGGCGGCGCGTACTTCTTCGGCGACCTCAAGTCCGGACCCTACGAGGTCTTCGCGCGCCACGCGTCGCACGGCTGGGCCTCCCGGCCGGTGAGGTACGCGGAAGGCGAGCGGCTGGCGAAGATCGACATCGTCTTCTCTCTCCCCGGCGCCGTCGCGGGAGACGTGACCGGCCCCACCGGCGAGCCGGTGGCGGCGGCGACGGTCACCGCCCGCCTCACGGAGGAGGGGGCGGGGCTCATGCCGCCGTCCGCCAGCGGAACCGGCGGCCCGGACGGCGCCTTCCGGATCGACGGCCTCCCCGCCGGCACCTACGAGGTGGAAGCGGTCGCCGAGGGCTTCGCGCCGGCGTCCGCCGGGGGCGTCGCGGTTGCGCCGGGGGCGACCTCGACGGTTTCCCTCCGCCTCTCCGCGGGCCTCGCGATCGCCGGCCGGGTGACGGACGGCTCGGGGAAGCCCGTGGCCGGCGCCGTCGTGGAGGTGGACCGCGATCCCATGGCCATGGCGATGCTCGGCCCGGACGCCCACGTCCCGCGGACGAAGACCGCCGAGGACGGGACCTTCCGGCTCGGCGGGCTCGCCGAGGGGTCCGTGGACCTGAAGGCCGAGGCCGTCGGGTACGCGCCCACCGTGGTGAAGCAGGCCGCGCCCGGGGAGACCGGTGTCGCGATCGTGCTCGGGGCCTACGGCTCCGTCTCCGGGCGGGTGACCGACGAAGCCGGCTCTCCGGTGTCCGAATTCGAGGTCGAGGTCGTCGCCGCGACCTCCCGGGTCCCCGGCGTGCCGGGGATGCAGCCGGTCGGGCGCGCGGCCCTCCTCGGCGAAGGCCGTTACCGCGTGGGGGACCTGCCCGCGGGCACCTACGCGGTGAGCGTCTACCCCACGGCCTTCGCCCCCGTCCATCGCCCCTCGGTGGAGGTCGCGGACGGCGCGGACACGGGCGGCGTCGACTTCTCCGTCGCCGAAGGGGCGACCCTTGGCGGCCGGGTGGTCGAGGACGCCGGCGGCGCGCCGGTCGCCGGGGCCACGCTCTCCGTCTCCCTCCACATGAGCCCGATGATGGCCATGGTCGGCCTCGGGCGGGCGCGGACCGCGACCTCCGGCCCCGACGGCTCGTTCCTCCTCGCCGGCCTCCCGGAGGGGGAGGCGACGCTTCGGGCGACCCACGAGCGCTACGCGCCCGGCGTCCTCCCCGGCCTGCGACTCCCCCGCGAGGAGGAGATCGAGGTCCGGCTCGCCATGGGCGGTACCGTCCTCGCGCGGGTCTACGACACCGGGGGGAACCTCCGGGGCGACAGCATGGTCATCCTGCAGCGGAACATGCCGTTCACGCAGTTCCAGCAGGCGCCGGCGGAGCCCGGGGTCTTCGTCTTCGAGCGCGTGCCCGCCGGGGACTGGATGGCCATCCGGGTCGCCGGGGGCGACATGGCGCGGCGCGGGATGTCCGGCGCCGACATCGAGATGAAGGCCGTCAAGGTCGCGGGCGGGGAGACCGTGGAGATCGAGTTCCGGCCGGTCGCGGGGGTGACGATCGGCGGCGTCCTCGGGCGCGACGGGAAGCCCGCGGCGGGGCTCATGGTCTTCCTGATGAAGGGCGGCGGCGCCGAGGCGGTCCTCGAGGACCTGCGCTTCGGGGTCTCCGACGCCGGGGGGCGCTTCGCGATCGAGCGTGTCGTTCCCGGGGAATACACGCTCGCGGTGAGCCGCCCGGGCAACTTCGTGCCCGGCTTCACGACGAAGATCTCGGTGGGCGCGGAGGGCCGCTCGGACCTCGTCATCGACCTGCCGCTCGCCGGAGTCCGCGGGCGGATCGTGGACGAGGCGGGGAAGGGCGTGGCCGGCGCGACGCTCGTGGTCGCCGCGGCGGGCGCCGCCGACTTCCGCTCCGGCGACGTGGGGGAGGCCATGGAGGCGTTCGGGGGGCTCGGCTCCTCCGGCGAGGGCGGGGCCTTCACCCTCGACGGCCTGCGGCCGGGCACCTATCTCATCCGCGCGTGGCGGGAAGGCGGCGCGGCCGTCCTCTCCGAGCCGTTCATCGTGCCGGAGGTCGGCGACGGGCCGGCGGACCTCCTCCTCACGCTCCCCGCCGGCGTCGAGGTGAAGGTGAGGGTCCGCGGCCCGGACGGTGCGGCGGTGGGCGGAGCGTGGCTCTACGTCAACGACTCCGCCGGCCGCCTGGTGCCGATCGGGCTCATGCAGGCGGCGCGGACCCTGAGCGACGGCACGGCGGTGCTGCCCCTCGGACCCGGCGACTACCGGGTGGAGGCCCAGGCCCCGGGCCTCGCGGCCGTGACCCGCGCGCTCTCCGTCGGGCGGGGCGGGGGGGCGGAACTCGTCATCGACCTGTCGGCGGGCGGGACGATCGAGGCCACGGTGCGCGGGCCGGGCGGCCAGCCGCTCGCCGGCGTGAAGGTTGAGCTTCTCGATGCCGAGGGCCGGCCCGCGTCCCGGCGGCTCACCGCGGAGTTCCTCTCCGACCCCGGCCACCGGACGCGCACCGACGCCGAGGGGCGGATCGTGCTCCCGCTGCTGGCCGCCGGGACGTGGCGCGTGCGCGCGGTGCCGGAGGCGGGCCGCGCCACCGAGGCCGAGGTCCGGGTGGAAGATGGTCGCACCAGCGAAGTGACGCTGACCGTGGGAGGGTAGCGTGAACCGTGTAACCGGCCTCGTCCTCTTGCTCGCCGCCCTGATCGGGGTGGTCGTCGTGGCGGCGGTGCTCTCGTCATCGGACCCGGGCGGCCCGGCGTCGCGCCCGGAGCCGGCCCCGGAGCGGCCGGACGGGGAAGCGGAACCCGCGCGGCCGCTGCCGCCGATGCCTGACGTGCCGGACGGGTCCACCGGGGGCGTGGTCGTTTCCGGCGTGGTCCTCGGGCCGGACGGCGAGCCGGTGGAGGGGGCGTGGGTCAGCCTCCTCGGGCCCGATGTCTCGCCGCGGCGGGTGACGACCGCCGCGGGCGGGCGCTTCGAGTTCCGGGCCACGGGGAGGCTGCTCACCGTGCGGGCCGAGAAGGACGGGTTCGCCCCCTCGGAGGGGGAGCGCGTCGGCGCGAAGGGCGGGACGGGGATCGTCCTGACGCTCGGGCTCTCCGGGCGGGTCCGCGGCCGGGTCGTGGAGCCGGGCGGCGCGGCGGTGGCCGGGGCGGCGGTCTCCGCGGGCGAGGCCAGCGTCCTCACCGGGGAGGACGGGGGGTTCGACCTGACCGGATTCGCCCGCGCGGAGCGGGTTCCGGTCGAGGCCATGGCGGCGGGGTATGGATCGGCGCGCGCCGAGGCCGTCCTCGACGAATCGGGGGCGGCGACGCTCGCGGAACCCCTCGTGCTCACACCGAAGCCGGGATTCGGCGGGCGCGTCCTCGATCCGGAAGGCAAGCCGCTCGAGGGCGTGACGGTCGTCGCGATGCGGGGCTTCATGGACCGGGAACGCATGACCTCCGACGCCGCCGGCCGCTGGTGGATCGGGAAGGCCGACGGCGGGGAGTGGAGCGTGAGACTCGTCCACGCGGAGTACCTGCCGGAGAAACTGGAGAACGTGCGGGCGGAGGAAGGGCGGCGGATCGTGCTCCCGGACGTGCGACTGCGTCCGGGGGGCGAGATCGTCGGCCGGGTCACGGACCCCGAGGGCAACCCGGTGGGCGACGTGAAGGTGGAGGCGGTCCCCGCGAAGCAGTCGGCCGACATCACGGAACTCGCGGTTCTGGCCATGGGCACCGACACCCGCTCGCGGGTCACCGGGCCGGACGGGGCCTATCGGGTGGCCGGGCGTCCGGATGGCGAGCATACGCTGTGGGCCGTGGCCGCGGGCTACCGCCTCGCGAAGCGCGAGGGGATCGTCGTGCGGGTGCCGGAGAAGACGACGGTCGACATCGTCCTCGATCGCGGGAACTCGATCGCCGGGGTCGTCCTCGACGCCGCCGGCGCGCCGGTCGCGGGTGCCACCGTCGGCGTCCGGGGCGACAGCGTGGGCATGGTGATGCGGCCCGGCGGCGACTTTCGGGAGCAGATCCTGCGCGGCTCGTGGAGTTCGCAGGCCGTGACGGGAGGTGACGGGCGGTTCACTCTCACGGGCTTCGAGGAGGAGCCGGTGGACATCTCGGTCCGGGCCCCGGGGTACGCCCCCGGCGAGGCGGCGGGGGTGGCGCCGGGAACGCGGGATCTCGAGATCCGGCTCGCGCGGCCCGGCCGGATCACCGGGACCGTCGTGGACGCGGCGACGGAGGCGCCGGTCGAGGGCGCGTGGGTGAGCGTGGCGGGAGATTCCGGGCGGACGGATGCCGGGGGACGGTTCGACCTGACCGACGTGAAGCCCGGCGACCAGGAGTTGTCGGCCTCCGCGGACGGTTACGTCGCGGCACGGCTTCCGGTTTCCGTGAAGGCGGGAGAGGAGACCGGGGGCGTCGTGGTGCGGATGTCCACCGGGGAGCAGCTCGTGGTCATCGTGACGCGGGCCTCGGACGGCTCGCCGGTGGAGGGGGCGCACGTCCAGGCGGGAGGGGCCGTGCCGGTCGCGGCATCGCCAGGCGAGAACCGGGGCACCGACGCTCAGGGCATGGCGGTGGTGCGGGGGCTCCTCCCCGGGCCGGTGACCGTCTCCGTCTCCGCGGATGGTCTCGCGGCGAAGGAGGTCGAGGGCGTGGTCGTTCCGGCGGCGGAACCGCTGCGCGTGGCGCTGGGGCTCGGAGGTACGGTCCGGGTGAGGGTGCTTGACGATGCCGGCCGGCCGGCGGGGGGGCGGATGGTGCTCCTCGGCCGGGGCGGCGACATGGGAGGCGGACAGCAGACCGACGCCGAGGGGAGGACCACCTTCGCCCACGTGGAGCCCGGCGAGGTCGTCGTGGCGCTCGTGGCGTTCGACGCCGCGGGGGGCTTCGGGTTCGACTCCCGGACGAGGAAGGTCATGGTCGTGGAGGGGGAGGATGTCTCCGTGGAGTTCGGGCCGGAGACCGAGGTCCGGGTGAAGCTCTCCGGCCGCCTCCTCGACCGGGGGAAGCCGGTTTCGGGGCGGATGGTCATCCTCCTCCCGGCGGAGATGGAGGGCGGATTCGCCGAGTTGATGGGCGGGCTCAAGATGGTGAACACCGACGGCGAGGGGCGGTTCTCGGTGGACCGGCTCGCTCCCGGGCGCTACTGGCTCATGAGCGGCGGGATGGGCGGGGAGGAGATGGGGGCAGGGATCCCGGTGACGATCGGCGAGGGCGGCGACGTGCGGCAGGACTTCGAATTGCCGGCGGGGCGCCTCGCGGGGAAGGTCACGGACGCGGAGACCGGCGCGGCGGTTCCCGGAGCGAAGGTCCTGCTCCTCGACGCCGAGGCGGCCCGCCGTCCGGCGTCGGGGATCTCCGGGCTCCTCGGCATGGTGAAGGGGCAGGGGGTGGCGGGTCGTGACGGGGCGTATGTCGTGGAGAACGCCGGGCTCGGGTCTCTCGTCGTGCAGGTCTCCGGGGAGGGGTTCGCGGCCCGGCTCCTCGGCCCGCTCGACCTCTCCGCGGAGGGGCTCACGCTCGACGTGACGCTGGAACGGGGGGTGAAGCTGACCGTTCGCGTCCGGGGACCCGCCGGCGAGGCGGTGCCGGGGGCCGACGTGATCCTCTTCGACGGCGAGGGCTACCGGGTGATGAACCTCGACGACCTGAACAAGACGACGGACGGCGAGGGGAACGTCGAGGTTCGACTTCAGCGCGGGAGCCACCGCCTCGTGGTGCAGGCGGCCGGCCACGCCCCGGCGTCGGAGCGGGTCACGGCGGGGCGTGACGCGGAGGTCACGGTTCCGGTCTCCCCGGGCGGGTCGGTGCGCGTCATCGCGACCTCGGGCGGCGCGCCGGTCGCGGACGCGCGGGTCCGGGTCTTCGCCGATGGCGGCGAGGAGATCGTGCCGCACGCGACGCAGCGCACGATCACCGGCGGGACGCCCCTGCGCCGCACCGGGGCCGACGGGGTGTTGCTCGTCGAGCACCTGCCCCCCGGCCGCTTGCGGGTGACTGCTGAAACCGCCACCGGCCGCCGCGCCTCAGCCGAGGTGACGATCGAGGAGGGCGCCACCGCCGACCTCCCGCTACCCCTCCGGTGACGCATCTGGGGCCAGGCCTCCGCGCCGCGGCGGGCCGGCCGTGACGGGCCCGGCGTTCTGAGCCCGGGTCGTTCCGCCGGTCGGGGCGGCTGAGGGGACCAAAAGGTGAAAAGGTACGTACGTCCCCTCGGGGGTCAGGGTTCGGGGGACTGGCGGGCGGCGCGGAGTTCGCGGGGGAAGATCTCCTGGGCGGCGCGGCGCTCCTCGCCGGCGGCGGGGCGGCGGCGAAGATAGGTGCCGTCGGGCCGGCAGTCCCAGGCCGAGGAGTTGTCGTTCTCGTAGACCTCGATCACGTGCATCAGTTCGGTGCGCACGACGGGATCCTTCACCGGGATGATGGTCTCCACCCGCCGATCGAGGTTGCGGCGCATCCAGTCCGCGGAGCCCGTGAA
The DNA here is from genome assembly GCA_025459285.1 of Planctomycetota bacterium. Classification (GTDB taxonomy): domain Bacteria; phylum Planctomycetota; class JAJSAM01; order JAJSAM01; family JAJSAM01; genus Prado167. The sequence goes on from JALOQY010000010.1 coordinate 23,342, forward strand.
GAACTCCGGATTTCCGCCGTTCTCGAAGCGGTAGATCCGCGAGTGCTCGAGGTAGCGTCCGATGATCCCGTAGACCTTGATGTTCTCCGAGAGGCCGACCACCCCGGGCCGCAGGCAGCACAGGCCGCGGACGTTGAGGGAGACCGGCACGCCGGCGCGGCTCGCCTCGTACAGCTCGCGGATGATCTCCACGTCCTGGAGCTGGTTCATCTTGGCCCGGATCCCGCTCGGCCGGCCGTTTCGCGCGTGGTCGGCCTCGCGCCGGATCAGCTCGACGAAGCGCTTGCGGAGCGTCACCGGCGCCACCAGCACGCAGTTGAAACCCGCCAGCGGGGTGGCCCCGGTGAGCGCGGCGAACACCTGCGCGGCGTCCTCGCAGATCTCGGGGTCGCACGTGAGGATCCCCAGGTCCTCGTAGATCTTCGCGGTGCCGGTGTGGTAGTTCCCGGTGCCCACGTGGAGGTACCGGCGGGCCTTGCCCTTCTCCTCCCGGACCACGAGCGCGAGCTTCACGTGCGTCTTCAGATGCTCGACCCCGTAGGCGACGTGGACGCCCTCCTTCTCCAGCAGCGCGCCCCAGGCGATGTTGGGAGCCTCGTCGAACCGGGCGGTGATCTCCACGAGGACCGCCACCTGCTTCCCCCGCCGGGCCGCCTCGGCGAGCGCCGCCACGATCGGAGAATCGCTGCTCGTGCGGTAGATCGTGAGCTGGATCCCGAGCACACCGGGATCCCGGGCCGCCGATTCGAGGAACCGGAGCACCGAGGTGTCGAAGCTGTGGTAGGGGTGGTGGAGGAGGATGTCACCCCGGGCGATCTCGTCGAAGATCGCGCCCGGCTCCTCGGGATCGAGGCCGCGCAGCCGCGGGTGGGTGAGCGGCTGATGGGGGGGATAGCTGAGGTGCGGCGGGGCCTCGGGGCGGAACGCGAGGAAGTCGGAGAGACCGAGGAGGGTGTGGGTCTCGTAGACGTCCTCCGGGCCGATCTTCAACTGCTCCGCCAGCCACTTCCGGAGGGCCGCGGGCATCCGCGCCTCGACCTGCAGCCGGACCACCCCCGCGAACTTGCGGGCCTTCAACTCGCTGCTCACCTGCCGCACGATGCTGCCCGGCGCCTCGAAGGCATCCGTGTCGGCCAGTTCGCTTCCATGCTGCTGGTCGCCCTCGGCGCCGCGGGTGACCCGGAAGCAGTAGACCGCCTTCGGCGGGCTCCCGGGGAAGACCGAGGCGAGATTGGCCTCGATGATCTGCTCCAGCGGCACGAAGCCGGCCTTCCCCGGCAGGGCCACCCAGCGGGGCCGGTTCACGGGGACCTTGATCCGGACGAACCGGTCCTTCTTCGTGTTCGCATCCGGCACCATCACCGCGAGGTTCAGCCCGAGGTTGCTGATGAACGGGAACGGGTGCTCGGCATCCACGGCCAGCGGAATCAGGATCGGCTGCACGGATTCCCGGAAGTAGTCCCGGAGCCAGCGTTTCTGCGGCGCGGAGAGCCGGTCGTACCGGAGGATCGGGATGCCCGCCGACTCGAGCCCCGGCAGGATCTCGTTCTCCAGTACGCGGGAGAGCACCTCCATCTGGCGCACGACATCGGCGCGGCAGAGCTCGAACTCCTGCCGGGGCGGGAGTCCGTCCACCGAGAGCTTCGACGGCTTGTTCTTCATCTGCCGCTTGAGGCCGCTCGCGCGCTTGGTGAAGAACTCGTAGTGGAGGAGCCCCATGATCCCGAGGAACTTCACGCGCTCGAGGAGTTCGAGCTCGGGGTCCTCCACCATGGCGAGGACCCGCCGGGCGAACGCGAGCCAGGAGAGTTCGCGGTTGAAGAACGCCTCCGGGGCGTCCGGGGAGACCGCGGGAGTGGCCGTTACGGGATTCGGCGGGGCGCCGACTTCGGTGCTGGTCTGGTGGTCGTTGTCCATGGGTATCCGTCCTCCGGACCGGCGGCAGCGAGCCCGGGAATGCGTACAAGTCCCGACCAGACTAATCTTTATGCGGGAGAAAGGGAAGAGGGCTCGAACTGCCGCGGGTGGGGGTCACCGGGGGGCGACGACGCGGATGACGCGCCCGAACTCGTTGTTCTCCTCGTTCATCTCGCTTACCCGGC
>JALOQY010000226.1 GCA_025459285.1 Planctomycetota bacterium
CTGTTCACGGGCGAGCGCGTGTCGACCAGGGCGGGGACGGCGCACCTGCTGGGCGAGGAAGCCTGCCGGGCGCTGCGCCTGCTTGGCCCGCTCAGCGCGACCGCGGAGCAGGCGCTGTCACGCGCGGATGCGGCGATGGGCCAGCGCATTCACGGCGGGGAAGATGCCGTCCGGGGGCGTTTCTGCTGCGGCACCTGTTCCGTGGCCGTGTGGCGCAACATGCTGTCCGGCGGCTTCGCCCCCAGCGAGCGGTTTCTTTCCGCCGGGCTGGCGACGCTGCGGTCCCGCCGGGACGGCCAGGGCCGCTGGCGGAGCTACCCCTACTACTACACGCTGCTGTGCCTGGTCGAGTCACCCCTGCCCGCGGCACTGGACGAACTGCGCTACGCCGCACCGGGCTGCGAGCGCCTGGCCAGACGCAAGGCTGGCGCGGGCGGCGCTCACGGCGCCCGCCGCACGGCACTGGCCCAGCACGTGCTGGCGCGTTGCTGAGCGCCGCGGGTGACTGGCGCTGTCCGAAGCCGGAGGCCATGGACGGCGCCACTTCGGTGGTGTACTACTGACCCTTCGAATCTTCGCGCGGCGCGCAGATTCCGCGGGAGCGAGCGCCGCAGGCGCCCGCCGCCGCAGGCGGCGAGGAGGGAAGGCCGCGCCAGCGGCCGATGCGGGGAGGATCTGCCTCCCCGCAGGAATGAGACAGCGCGGGCGAGCCCGTCGCAATGGGTTGCGGGCGTGCCCGCGCGGTGAGCGACTCCTCCACCGGTTAGTCACCGGAGTTGACGTCATCCCTGAAGTCACCCTCCTCGAGCAGGGGATCCAGCCTCACGTAGTTCTTCGCGCTTCCTGCCAGACCTGCCACTCGGAGCTCAGGCGGCAGGTCCACCGGGCCGGAGCGGGGGATCTCGAGACCGGAGACCTTGATGGCCAGCCCCGATGCCGGAGCAGGAACCGTCGGGACCGCGCGCGAAAGGCCCGGTGACGGCCACTCGCGAAGTTCGATCGGCGTCACCTTCGCACGGAGCAGGGCGTCAGCGACGGAGAGGACATCCCCGACGGACACGTCCGGTCGGCACGCCAGGCCGACACTCCGGATCCCCCCGGCGATGGTGAGCGCCGCGGCGAGGCTGGCCGGCGTGACGGCCGGTCCGTCCCCGGGGGAGAGCCCGACGCGAACCCACGCGTCGCGCAGACCGCGATCCGCGGGGTCGCTGAGGATACCCTTGTCCAGCGCCAGGTAGAGCGCGAGGGTCCCCTCCTCCCAGCCGTCCTCAGGCAGGACTCCGAACAGCAGCCGGTTCATGCGGTTCGAGGGGTCGCAGGCCGCCTGCATCACCTGCTGGACGGCACCCCAGGGCACATCGCGGTCGCAGCGAAGGACTAGGAAGGCCAAACTCGGCTGGCTCGGGTGCGCGAGATCGCGCCGCGCCTTCGCGACTGGATGGAGGCGCTCGACCAGCCCGACGACCTTGACCGTCTCCCCGTCCACGGTAAGCCGGCCATCACGGTGCATGTTGACCACCGCCACCGGTGACGGCAGGTCGCGCGCGTGCCACCCGATCGTACCGACGCGAGGCAGGTCGAGGGGTGGAAACCGGAGATCGGGGGGCGGTTCCGCGCAGGCGACGGCCAGCAGACAGAACGACAGGTGCCACCGGCTCACGGAGACAGAATACCACGTGGCGCGGTGACACGGAGGGTCGCCTTACGGCACCGCGCGGGCACGGCCCGCAACCAGGTCTGCGACGGGCCGCGCCCCCGCTGTCCTGATGGCGGGGGCGGCGGATCACCCCGGCCCGAAGGGTTGCCGGTCCCGGCGCGGGCTTCGGTACCGCCCACCGACTACCCCTCCGGCCGCGCCGGGGCCGACAACGAGGCCGCGCGGGATTATTGCTCACGCTCTCAGTGCGGCAGGCGATACAGGGCGGGAAGGAGCCGCCGGCCCCGGTGGCGTGGCTCGCGCCGATTCCCGCCGGCGGTCCGGCCGTGGCGCCGAAAAGGGACCGGCGCGCCCGCCGGTGTCGGCATGGAAGCTCGTTCATCCCATCCGCCGGAGCGTGCCCTCGAGATCGCGACGGTGGATCAGCCGCTCGAAGACGATGGCCTGCTCCCCCTCGAAGCGAAACAGCGCGCGGTAGCGACCGAGGCGGGCGGAGAAGAGCCCGTCGATGGCCTTGACCTTCTTCACGCTCGTCCACGCCGCGGGATGCCCGCCGGCGAGTCGGCCGGCCGCCTCGAGCGCGTCCCGGCCGACATGGGGAGCCGCGGAGCGCATGCCGTCACGGAACTCGCCGGAGAACTCCGGAATCCTCACGGTGAGCCGCTCCGGGACCGCCCCTTCCTCGGTCTCCAGGCCGTCCTCTTCCTCGGCGTCCGACCGGCCTTCCTCCTCCACGGTCGCCCGCACGAACTTCCCCTCGAGCCGGGAGAGCTGTTCGCGGAGGTCCCGGCGCTCCGCGTTCCGCTCCTCGATCATCACCCGGTAGGATTCCACCTTGCGGCGGAGTTCCTCGATCTCCTCCGGTCCGCCCCTGGCCGCGTGGGCCCTCGCGGCCGCTTCCCGGGCCTGCTCCGCGGCGGATTCCGCGCGGAGGAGCTTCCTCTCCTGCAACTCCAGCTGCCGTCTCGTGAGGTCCTCCCGGGCCTTCGCTCCGTCGAGCGCCCGCCGGAGATCCTCCGCCTTCGCGGCGAGCTTCTCGTTCTCCTCGGCCGCGACCCGCTCCATCTTCCGCTCGAGCTCATGTTCCGAGAGCAGGTCGTGCACCAGGCCCGCCGGATCCACGGGAGGGAGCAGCAGTTCGTCCCGAGCGCCCTCGATCCGGTCGAGGAGGAGCCTCGGCTGCACGAGATGCCCGGCCGCGACGACGCCCCGGGAAACGAGGATCCCCAGGGCCGGCGAGAAGAAGAGGAGCGCGTGGCTCAGGGACTCGCCGGACTCGCTGGTCTCATCGGTGAGGGCGGCCTTCGCGACCCGCTCCAGCCGCTCGAGCCGGTCGGGCCGCTCCCGGATCAGGGCCGGGACGAGATCGGCGTGGGGGTGGTTCTTCTCGGGGTTCTCCACATGCGAGCTGAACCGTTCCACCGCGTCCGCGTCCCGGCTGCTGCCCGCGGGAGAGATCATCTCGGCGAGGTGGCCGTTCAGGGCATCGCCCCGGTCGCGATCCTCCCGGCGCAGGTACTCCCCGAGGAACCGCCCGGCGTCGTCGAACGCCCGGAAGCGGGCGAGCAGGATCATGGCCCGGCACAGGCGGCCGGTCGGCAGGTCCGCGGGAGGGATCCGGAGGAGCTCGACGGGATGCAGGCCGTCGAACTGCGCTTCGTTCATCGTCCGGTGGAAGCGGGCCCGGTTCCCGGCGGGGACCGCGGGATCGGGGAGCGCATCATCGGCTTCCTCCTTGCCGAGGCAGCACCGCTTGAGTTTCTTCCCGCTGCCGCACGGGCAGGGATCGTTGCGCCCGGGCCTCGGCCCGTCCTTGCGGACCGTGAACCCCGCGAACTGCCCCGGTCTCGGCTCCGGGGGGAGCAGCTCGAGGAGCGGCAGGTGGAGCAACCGGCGGTAACCCTCGCCGAGTTTGCGGCCAGCCGGGCTGTCGGCTTCAAGCGCCATCCGGCCCACGACCGCAAGCACGTGGGGATCGCCGACGGCCCGGGCCGCGAGACCGAGGAGCACGCGGGAGGTGGGCGTCTGGGGGTTCCTCGACGTCCCTCGGATGGAGACGAGCAACTCCGCCGGCGGAGCGGCGCCCGCAAGGCTCGACGTCGCCAGATAGAGGTAGAGCGCCTGGAGGTTCGGGAGGTTCCGCCCGCTCGCCGTCGAGGCGAGGACCGTCTCGACCAGGCGATCTCCCGTCGCGGCCAGGAGTGCCGTCGCCACGTTGGAGTCCTCCACGACGGGCAGGAGGTCCACGACGTGGTCGACCGGAGCCGGGTCCCCCCGATGGGCGGCGGCGAGCGCGAGGTTCACCGCGGCCCGGATCTCCCCTTGCCGCAACGCCTCGCGCGAGAGGTCGAAGCCCTGCGTCGTCTTCCGCGCGAGATCGACGATCAGGTCCCGGGATACGGGCGCGGCGGCGAGACTCCGGAGCTGTTCGTCCATCGTGATCTCCATCCCCGCGGCCGAGGGAGGCTCCGGGCGAAAGCGCGGACCCCGGCCCGAGGGTTCAAAGAGACTCGCGGGCGTTTCGGATGCCGCCCGGCCCCGGCGCGCGGGATCGGCGCATTCCATCGATCCACCGCCGAGGGCGTTTGCCGGAACCGGGAGGCACTCCGAGTATAGGGACTCCACGGGCACCGTTCCTCGACTATAGGCGCCGCAAGGGAGAATGGCTCCTCCACCCGCTTCAGGGCAGGACCGAGAAGCGCTTCGATCATTGCCCCCCCCGCCAGCGCGCAGGGAGTCACGACTCGTGACGGGCCTGTCCGCATCACCCCTCCGCACCAGCGCCGCGGGCCGGCCAGGCCGTTACGCAGAGAGGTCACCCCGTGATTCAGCGGCCCCCGGATCCCCGGCACCGGCGCGATGTCCTGCGGGTTCCGCCCCTCAACGCGGGCGCCGCCCGCAACCCTCGCTGCGCTACGTCCGCGCGTTCGGCGACCGGGGGATCGAGGAGCACCTCCTCGGGGGCTGCCGCGAGGACATGGCCTGCGAAGTGACCTTCGATTCGCCGAGGGCCGGATGGATGTTCTCCCTGCTGCGGCTCACGGGCCACCCGGCGGCCTGGTCCGGCCCGATCCTCGGCGCCCTCTCCCGGGCCAGCCCGTCGATGAAAGCCCTCATGCGCGCGGAGGCCCCTCGGCGACGGGCTGCCAGCCCGCATTCCGCACCGGATCGCGCGGTCCTGAGCGGATCTCGTCGTCCATGCCGGCCTTCGTGAGCCTCCCCGGCTTCGCCAAGGCTTCGCCGCGGGAGCGGCGTCCGGGGAATGCCGGGATCGGCTCACGTTCCTCGTCGGCGACCGGATCAAGGTCGACTCCTCGTGCGACGATCGCGGGCTCCCCCGGAGCCCGCTCCCGACCCGAGGCCGTCTACGCCGGCCTCCGGTCGGAGTCGCACGAAGTCTCCCTGGCCTGCACGACGATCTCTCGCTCAGGATCGCCGCGGGGTCCTTGCGGAGCGCGGCGAGCACTTCCTCCGGCATCTCGAGAGTCAGGCGGACCACTCCGAGATGACGCCGCCCTGGCCGCGGGACAACAGGCTGAGCTTCCAGTCGGCAGGTGCTGCCGCGGAGTGTCCAACGGAGCGTCCGGCGGGCAATTCCAGAAACCCGGGAAACACCGGAAACCACCCGACGCCGCGAGTGGCGGAGGATCAAGGGGTGTCCTCCCGCATGGGCTTCAGAAGATCGGAGGTTCGAATCTTCTCGCCCCGCCCAACCCACCGACGCCACAAGACCCGCTCCGGACGCGGGTTCCGTCGGGTCAGCAACCGGACGGGATGAGTCTCCGGACTTTGGGCACTCCTTTCACGAAGCGCTCAACGGCGCGTGGAGTGTCGCGGGATTGCACCGTGACGGATGGAGCGGCAGACAAAGGGCCTGGCGGCCCGACAGCATGGCTGCTCCCGCGACCGTCCGCGTTGCCACCCCATTGAACGGCGAGGCCAAAGCGGGTTCAATGGAGTCCATGGTCGGGAAGACGTTGGGAAGCTACCGTCTCGACGCCGAACTCGGCTCGGGGGCCATGGGGAAGGTGTACCGGGCCACCGGGCCCGCGGGCACCGTGGCGGTCAAGGTCGTCCACCCCCACCTCCTGGAGTCGCCGGGGTTCTTCAAGCGGTTCCTGCGAGAGGCGGAACTCGGGATGTCGGTGGTCCATCCGAATGTCGTGCGGACCCTGGACTGCGACGCCCTTGGCGCGGACCACTTTCTGGTCATGGAGTACGTGGAGGGGCAGACGCTGCGGGGGCTGCTGGAGGAACTCGCGCGCGTCCCGGAGGAGCTGTGCCGGCACATCGGGCGGGAGATGGCGAAGGGGCTCGGGGCGATCCACGCCGCCGGCGCCGTGCACCGCGATCTCAAGCCCGAGAACGTGCTCATCACGCAGGACCACGCCGTCAAGATCATGGACCTCGGGGTGGCGCGGCTGGCCGACGAGACGCTGCGGCTGTCGCGGTCCGGGGCCTTCGTGGGGAGCGTGCAGTACGCGAGCCCGGAGCAGTTCGGCGGGACCGGCGAAGACCTGGACGGCCGCTCCGACCTCTACTCGCTCGGAGTGATCCTCTACGAGCTCTCGTGTGGCGAACACCCCCACCCCGGGGACAGCTTCGGCGCGGTGCTCGCGAAGGTCGTGATGGAGGAGCCGCGGCGCCTGGGGGAGCGCAACCCGCAGCTATCGCCGTTCTTCGAGGAGGTGGTCCACACGCTGCTCGCGAAGGATCGGGCCAGTCGCTTCCCGACGGGGCCCGCGCTATCCGTCGTCCTCGAAGAGGGGGAGGGCTCCGCCTGGTGGGCCGAGCGGGCCAGGGCGATCCGGGCGGAGACGAAGCGCCCCCTGCGTCGCGTGCGCATCCCGCGCGAAACGGCGGTCTACGGGCGGGACGCGGAGATCGCCGCGCTCGCCTCTCTCTACGAGGCGGTCAGGGGGGGCGACGGGCGCGTCGTGCTCGTCGAGGGCGAGGCGGGCATCGGGAAGACGCGACTCGTCGATGAACTCGTCGGTGGGCTGCGTGCGCAGGGCGAGGAGGCCAATTTCCTGTTCGGCTCCTACCCGCCGGGCGGCGCGGCCACGGCCGCCGGCGCGTGGAGCACGGCGTTCCGGGAGCAGTTCGGATCCGAGGGACTCGAAGAGACGCTCGCGCGCTACCTGACCATCACGCCGGTCCTCATCCCGGCCTTCGCGGCGCTGCTCCGAGGCGAACCGCCGCCGACGGGCTCGGCGCCGCTCGACAAGGACTCCATCCACGCGGTCTTCGTGCATGCGACCCGGGCGCTGGCGAAGGAGCGCCCGACGATCGTGCTGATCGAGGACCTGCACTTCGCCCCGGAGGAAGGCCGGGCGCTGTTCGCCGCGCTCGCGCTCGCCGTGCCGGACCACCGCATCCTGCTCGTGGGCACGTCGCGACCCGGCCTCCCCGAGAACTGGCGCGCGAACCTCGCGCGACTCCCGCAGGTGAGCCGGGTCGACCTCCCCCGGCTCGGACCCAAGGACCTCGCGCGTCTCCTCACGGACGCTTTCCATTCGGACCGCCTCGCGGACGAGCTCGGGATGCAGATCGCGAGGAAGTCCGACGGCAATCCTTTCTTCGTGTTCGAGATCATCCGAGGGCTCCGTGAGGGGCGGTTCATCACGCGGAGGGACGACGGGACCTGGGCCACGACGAAGGCGATCCGGGAGATCGAGGTGCCGTCCTCGGTGCAGGACCTGGTCGCCGCCCGCATCGCCGACCTCGACGACACGGAGCGCGAGATCCTGGACGTGGCGGCCTGCTCGGGCTTCGCGTTCGACCCCCGGCTCGTGGCGGAGGTCGCCGGCCAGCCGCTGATCCCGACCCTGCGCCGGTTCGCGCATCTGGAGCAGAACCACCGCCTGGTGCGCAGCGCGGGGGACCGCTTCGTCTTCGACCACCACCAGGTGCACGAGACGATCCGCTCCCGTCTTCCGCCGCCTCTCGCCCGGGAGTACCACGCCGCCATCGGCGAGGCGCTGGAGCGACACGGGCCTCCGTCGCGTTCCGTCGCGGTGGAGGTCTGCGAGCATTACCTCGACGGCGGCCGCGGGGAGAGGGCCCTCCCCTGGCTCGGCGCTGCCCTCGACCACCTCGAGAAGGGGTACCTGACCGGCCCCTATGTTTCGCTCGCCGACCGGGCGCTGGCCGTGCCCGGCCTCCTCGCCGGCGCTGCCCGCGTGAAGTGCCTGCTCGACCTCGCCGGAGCGAACCGCCCGCTGGGCCGGATGGGCCGACGCGAACGCCAGCAGGCGGCCTGCGAGGAAGCCCTCGCGCTGGCGGTGCAGATCGGGGACCGTTCGGGCGAGATGGAGGCCACGGGGAACCTGGGCCTCCTCTCCTACCTCTTCGGTCGGCACGACGACGCATGCCGCCACTTCGAGCGGCAACTGGCCCTCGCCCGGGAGATCGGAGACCGGCGGGGCGAGGTCAACGCCACGGGGAACCTGGGCAACGTCTGCTGGACCCTCGGCCGGTACGACGAGGCGCTCGAACGGCACGGGTGGGCCCTCGCCGTGGCGAGAGAGGCCGGGGACCGGCCGGGCGAAGCCAACGCGACGGGGAACCTGGGCAACGTCCTCTGGTCCCTCGCCCGGTACGACGAGGCACGGGCGCACTACGAGCGGCAGCTCGCCATGACCCGGGAGATCGGGGACCGGCGCGGCGAGGCGACGGCCACCGGGAACCTGGGCATCATGTTCCTCTCCCTCGGCCGGCACGAGGAGGCGCGCGACCACCTCGAGCGGAGCCTCGCCACCTGCCGGGAGATCGGCTTCCGGCGGGGCGAGGCCCTGTTCACGGGGAGCCTCGGCAACGTCCTCCTGGGCTTCGGTCGGTGCACCGCGGCGCGGGAGCGGTTCGAGAGGCATCTCGCGATCGCACGCGAGATCGGGGAGCGCCAGGGCGAGGGCTGGGCGAGGGGGAACCTGGGGAACCTGTCCCTGGCCTTCGGCCGACGCGCCGAGGCGAGGGCGCACTTCGAACAGCAGCTCGCGATCTCCCGGGAGATCGGGGACCGGAGCGCTGAGGCCTGCGCCCTCTCCAATCTCGGCTCCCTGGCCGAAGCCGAGGGCGACGAGGTCGAGGCCCGACGGCGGTACGGGGAGGCCCTGGCCATCCATCGCGCGCTGGGCGAACCGGGCGGCGCGGTCGAGGCGCTCGTCGCCCTGGCGGAGCTCGATCGGGAGCGAGGCGATGCGGAGGGCGCCGTGGCGCGCGCGGAGGAGGCCCTCGCGCTGGCCCGGGAGTCGCAGGTCGCCGATGCGGTCCTGCCGGCCGCCGTCTGCCGCGCCCGGCTTCCCGGCGGAGACCCGGCCGCGGCGCTCGCGGAGTTCTTCGGGATCGGGGAGCGACTCCCCCACCGGGCCCGCATGGAGGCGGGCTTCGCGCTCTTCGGGATCACCGGCGACCGCGCGCATCTCGTCGAAGCGAAGCGGCTCCTGGACCTCCTCGTGGAACACGCCCCCGAAGATTGCCGGGAGTCGATGCTCCGAAACGTCCGCCTGCACCGCGAGATCGCGACAGCGGCGGAAGAGGCGGGGCTTCGAGAGCGTGAGCAGAAGTCCCCCGCGTGCCGCACCGGGACGGGGCGCGAGTAGCGCGGGAGCCCTCGTGTGCCTCCGATGGCGGGCTGCGGGGCAGCCCGCGACAGGCTCACGAGGACTCGACCTTGCGGAGCCGGTCGAAGACGACGAGCCGGGGGCCGATCCTGGCCTCCCCCGGACGCCGCTCCCGCGGCGGAGCCGTGGCGAAGCCGGGAGGTCCACGAAGGAAGCGATGCGAAGCGCGTCGTGCCCGGCCCGGAGGGTTGTCGGCCTCGGCGCGCGAAGGTATCGCGATTCCCGAGAGGGGCTCGCTCGCGCCGGGGCCGACAACGAGGCCGCGCGGGATTCCTGCTCACGCTCTGAGGGCGGGTCGCACACCCGCGGAAGGCTCCGCTCGCCAAGCCCCAGATCGCTTTACTCCCACCGTCCCCCCGCGCGCCCATCGGCGATTCCGGCACCGCGACGGGGGCGTGTAGAATCGGGCCGGCACGCCGAACGGAGGGATCGCCGATGTTCAAACGACGCCGGCCCGCGAACCTCCCGCTCCGCGGCCTCTGCGCCGCTCTCCTCGGTATCCTCGGATCCTGCGCCACCGCCGATGCCTACTGGGTGGAGGAGGGTCCGGTGGCTGCGCCGACCGCGGCGTCGGGGAGCGTGGCGGATCTGCGCGTCGCGGTTCGCTCGGAATGGGACGCGGAGACCCTGGATGTGCGTATCGTCCGGGTCGTCCGGTTCGCCGAGGCGGGCCCCCTACGGGAGGTCGAGGTCGAAGAGAACCTCCGCTGGCGCCTCGCGGACAAGCTCTTCGCTCCGGTCGGCGCGGCCGGCTGCTTCGCACTGGCTGTCGTGGGGACTCCGCTCGGCATCGTCCTCGCCCCCATCTACGCGCTCGAGGATCGCGAGCCCGGGCTCCTGCTGGTCTTCGGCGGACCGATATGCGCCGCCATGGGCGTCGGATACCTCGCGAGCTTCGCGGCCTTCCCGTTCCCGTGGTATCCGTTCATGATCCCCGGCGAGGATCCCCGCCTCTTCGACGTCGTCCGGACCGGCCGGGAGCGCGTGGGAGAGGAGATCATCCCGCCCGGCGACTACTCCGTCCAGCCACGGGGAAACCTGCGCGTCCGCGTGCTGCTCGGGGGGGATGGCGCCAGCGAGGAAGTGGGCGTGAAGTGGGGATCCGCGACGGTCGACCTCCCGGCCGGGATCCGTCGCCCGGGCGGCTCACGCGTGGAGGTGGAGGTCGCGACGGATTCGGAGCGGATCGTGTTCCCGGTCGTGGTGCAGCCCCATGACGGCGGATCCGAACTCGAGGACCTGCCGCCGCCCATCCCGAAGCCCGCGGCGGCACCGGGCGTCCCACCGGACCGGCAGTAGAGGACGCGGAACCTGCGGGCGGCGCCGCCGTGCTGCTCGTCGAGGAGGTGCAGGGCGCTACCGTGGCCGCGCCTCCCCTCCGCGCGGCCCGCCACGCTTCCCTCGGGCGGGAAGCCGGATACTCCCCGCATGGACCGGCCGCGGGCTCCGACGGAGAAGTCTGCGCCCAGTCCAGCCTTCGCTCTCAGCCTCTTCGGATGCGGTCCGATCCTCATACGGCTTTGCGCCGTGGTGGAAGTCCTGGGTCTCCTGACTCATGGGAGGCCTCCCCACGACCTCCCGGAACTTCCCGGCCGATCGGACCGTGTCTCAGACGACGACCGGGATGCCGTACTTGTACCCCCGCCCCTCGTGCTCGACCTTCGTGAGCACGCCCTTCTGGGCGAGGGGGGTGATGCTGGTCCGGACGCTGATCTCCGCCGAGCCAGCGAGCCGCGCGGCCTCCGGAACGATCTCGGCAGGCGTGAGGGGCCGGCCGGCGTCGGCGATGACCTTCCGGACGGCGTCGACGATCGTCATGCCACCCTTCGGCTCCCGCTGCCGGGCCTTCCGGACCATGGGCTCCGGGGCTGGCGTCTCGGGCTCCTCGACGGCGGGCTCGTCCGCCACGGGCGCGCTCCCGATCATCCCCTCGAGTTCCCGGATCATCCGGGCGTAGAACTCCGCTTCCCGGGATGCGGCGGCGAGCTTCTTGCGGAAGATGGCGAGCGCGGTATCGAGGTCTGCGTCCATGGCGGGAGTTCTCCTTTGGTCCGACGTTCCGGGATCGGTGGGACACTCGACGGCCAGCGCCCCACCATCCACTACCCCGATCGCCAGCGGTGACGGTGCCGGCACGTGCACCGGCGGGCGCGGCCGGGGATCGGCTCCGGCCGCGCGCTGCTCCGAGGAGCGCTCACGCGCGTCGGGGGACCGGCTCGGTTGCGCAGACGACGGTGCGGGCCGAGCGGTGCCCGGTTCCGTCGCCTCCGGAGGATGCCGGTGGTCCCCGGCAACGCCGTCTCTCAGGGGTGGCTCCATCCCCAGCTCACGGAGGCTCTTCTCGGCTACCATCCGGGCCTCGTCCAGCCTCTCCCGGATGGGTCCGGATCCGAATCCTCGGCGGATCATGTCAGCCACGATGTCGCCGATTCCGAAGGGCGCGTCGCGATGGGCGCGGACCCAGGACTCGACGAACCCGGCCCACGGATCGACTCGCACGGGCGTGGGCCGCAGACCGGTGGCCACATGCGCCCTCGCCGGGCCGGGCGCCACAGCACGACGCTCCGGTGCGCCGCGGATCCTGCGCCGTGGCCGGCCGGCGAGTTCCTCCGCGCCATGACACCCCACGAGTGCCACCGTGGGCAGCCACTCGGTGTCCGTGCGGCGAGCGAGCCACCCGTGCTTGTTCAGGCGGCGGAAGACCTGTTTCACCCAGGTGAGGACTCGCGCCGCTCGGACCCCGCTTTCGAACTGCGCGCCATGGCCTTCCTCGATGAGCTTCTGCACGACATCGAGGGGAACGATGACCGGCCGGTCGTGGCAGTCGAACACCAGGGACCGAGTGCGTGCGGCGGCTTCCGGAGGGACGACGTTCGGCTCGGCAAGGCGGGAGTCAGGTGCGGACATCGACTGGCCCTTCAGCGACTTCCGGCGACGGAGAGAGGTCAAGGCTGGACTCTACGAAGCCCGGACGACTGGAGCAAGAGAAGGCGAAGGCGGGAGAAGCCCGGCTCGGCGTCGTCTGCCCGCTCGTCCTCTTCCACCGCCCGAAATCCGTGCAAGATCGCCTGCGCATGGATTG
>JALOQY010000227.1 GCA_025459285.1 Planctomycetota bacterium
TTCCGCACCTACGATCCGTACACGGGGAGGTTCCTGCAGAGGGATCCCCTGGGGTATGTGGATGGAGCGAATCTGTACTCCTACACCGGCTCCTGCCCGACGAGTGGTGCGGACCCCCTCGGCCTGAAGAAGCAGAAGAAGAAGGGCGTTTCGAAGCTTCGGGATGACGAATTCGCGTACCTGCAGAGTTCCAACTCGAACGCGATCAATGGGGCTTCCTCCGACCCGAATGGAAACATATCAGAGATACTCAAGCCTGCAGAGGGCTTCGGCGCCTTCAAGGTGACCTATGATCCAGTCTGGAGGAAGGTCTTTGTCACCATACTCATGAAGAAGGCACCGAAGTCGGACAAGCAGTTTCAGTCCTACATGGACTACTACTTACCGGACATCCTGCTGGCCATCGAGCGGTTCTTTGAACAGATGACGTTCACGGACTCCTCCGGAGGGGAAATTGGCGTGGATGTCAGATTTGCGTTGGCAGGAAAGGGGGAAAAGAAGGCCTCTTGGACAATCACCGTTGACTGGGAGGGCAACCAAGGGTCCAGGTGTACGGTCAAGAAGAACAAGCGGTCCACAGTTTGGGGAGTGCCCTACGAGACTGTGAGAGACGGTTCTGGTGTATTCGCAAGCACTCCCGCGCACGAGGTCGGTCACATGCTTGGATTGGAGGACGAGGCCATTGTCTTTGGTTCGAACGGCAATCTGATGAATTCAGGCCTCCCGCTATGCGGAACCACTGCTGATTCCTCGATGAATGAGTCTTGGGGACTCTCATCCGAGGCCCTGTCCACATTCGACGCGATCTTCGGCTCCTTTCTTGACCGGGCCACCCGGTCCGCTGACAATACATGGTCTCTGGTCTGGAACGGACTCTCACCAACAACCGGTGGGTGCGGAGGTATATGATGAGCCAAGCGGCCAGACGAAGGAGGGTAGTGCTACTCCTTGCAGTTCTTGGAGCCATCGAGTTGTCAGGTAAAGGCGTCGCAGATACCCTGCTTGACACATGCTACATTAAGGGGTCCTTCTCCGCGCGGCTGTCAATCCAGGGAGATCTCAACTGGGTCTGCATTGGGGATGGCGCACTGCTGGGCGATCGAGAGTCTGTCTTGGTCCGTGAGGATGGGGGCCTGATTTGTGTCGACACGCTGGGCCTTCGCAGGCTTGCGTCTGACGGATTGCAGCTTTGGGAGATCGCGCTTCCGAACCCGGGCGAGTTGCAGGCGGTCGTCTTGCCAAGGCGTAGTTCGCTCGTAGTTTGCGTCTGGAGCACGGGGCTCGTCATGGCTTTCGAAAGGAGCAGTGGTCGGACGTCAACCGTCTTCCAGTTGCCGACTTCAGGCGGGTGCTCAGCTTCGTGCCTTGACCTGGCCGATGATGTGCTGTACATCGTCTCAGATCAGGGGAATCGCCTATTCGCGGTTGCGGTCGAGCCGGACTCCATGTCTCTCCTCTGGGCAACTGATCTGCGACGCGCCGGATCCCCTGCAGGGGCCGCAAGGCCATTCGGGAAGTCGTGGTGCGCTCAGGCTGCGACTGTGTTCCTCGAGGGCACGAAGTACTTGGTGCTCGCTGTCGAGGATCGCCAGAGGCTCGGGCGCTGCCGACTTGCATTCGTTTCGCTGGACCTGTACGACGGCGTGGGGTCGGTCGTATCCGTCCGGCGGATACGGGGAGTCCGATGGGTGCGACGCCTGCTCTCCTCTGGCGACCGCTGCATTCTCCTTGGGCAAGGCAGTAGGTGGCGCGTCTTCGAAGGCGACTTGGTCAGCACCAGCGAAATTGACTTCACTTCCTACAGGAGCAGGGGCCTGGACCCGATCGACGTGGTCCTCGATGGCAACTCACTGATTGTCGAATTCCTGGGAAAGGAGACCAAGTACAATCCTGAGTTCACAAAGGGCGAGCCGCCTCCCATTCATCTGGCGAAGTATGAGGCCGGGGACGGCGAGTGGGTCTGGGTGTCGTCGGCGGTCACTGGACTGGCCCCGTCGTGGCAGACCACACATCTCTCCAGGAGCGGCGGGGGTGCCAGCGTACTCAGGGAATATGGAGCGCAAGCGCGAGCACTTCCAGACTGAGGGTCGCGCTGCTGATCTCCGGGACCGCCAATGGCATCAACTTACGGTTGGTCATTTTCGGCTTCTCCTTTGTCGTGACCCCACAGATTTTGCCGCTTCTCGGACCTGAAAAAGCGCTCCTTCGGCGAGAGGTTCACCCGGGTCCCGCCCTTCATCACCAGCCGGGCGGCAGTGTCGAGCCGGACGTCCCCCACCTCGATGATCGGGGACGGCTCCCCCGCCGACCGCCTCAGGAGCGCACGGACCCGGGCGAGGAGTTCCTCGAAGGCGAACGGCTTCACGAGGTAGTCGTCGGCGCCTGCATCGAGTCCCCGCACCCGGTCGGGCAAGGCATCGCGGGCGGTGAGGATGAGCACCGGAGTCTTGCTGCCGGCGCCCCTCAACCGCGAGAGGACCGACAGCCCGTCGACGCCGGGGAGCATGAGGTCCAGCAGGACGACGTCGTAATACCACGACGTGGCCTTGAACAGAGCCTCCACGCCGTCCGGTGCGACGTCGCAGGCGAAGCCCTCCTCCTCGAGGGTCCTACGGATCGCTACGGCCAGATCGACCTCGTCCTCGACGATGAGTATCCTCATGCTCCCGGCCCCTCCGCCATGGCGATGCCCGAGGTCAGTCGTCGTCCTTCTCCCCCTCGTCGTCGCCCTCGTCGTCGCCCTCGTCTTCGCCCTCTTCCTTGCCCTCGCCCTCGTCCTCCTCATCGTCCTGGCCGGGGGTCATGGCCTCGACCTCGATGACCTCTCCGGTCTTCGCATTGACCTCGACTTCGAAGAACTTCACGACCTCCCCCTCCACCAGCACGAGCGTGACCTCGTAGGAGATCTCCGTGCCCTCCACCTCCAGTTCGGCCTCGAGGGCCGTCCCCCTGGTCTTCTCCTGCGCCTTCGTGATGGCGTCCACGAGGGTGCACTTCACCTCCTTCAGCACCTCGACGACCTTCTTCGCCTGCGCGGCACCGTCCTTGGCCTCCTCCGCACGTGCGCGGCCAGGAACGGCGATGAACTGCAGCCCCGCCAGCAGGGCGACGACGCACACCGACCTCACCAGCGTCTTCATCTCCGAGACTCCTTTCTTTCCCGGGACGCCTCCGCCCGGCACCACACCGGAGATCGGCGTCCCGCTGCGCACGATCGTAACGCCCCCACCCTGAGCGAACGTGAAGACAGCAGAATCGCTGCGCGGGACAGCGCCGGATCACGCCCGGCGGGGCCCCGGGCCATAGGCGGGCAGCGTCGTCAGGCGGGAGTCCTCCACCGGCGCCCCCACCGTGAAGTGGTAGAGGCTCTGGAACTGCCGGCCCGACAGCCCGAGGACCTCGTGGACCGGGTCGTCGAAGTAGCAGCCGATCCCCGTGCCCCGGACCCCTTCCGCCTCCGCCTCCAGGTAGAGCACCTGGCCGACCAGACCCGCCTCCTGGAACAGGCGGCGATAGGCCCCGCCGCCCTCGGCCCGGATCGGCCCCTCGAAGTCGGCGAGCATCCCCAGCGAGAAGAAGGAATCACCGGCGATGTCCTGCATGCAGGAGAGCGTCCGCGCCAGATCCCGCACGTCGCCCTCCCGGAGGAGCAGCAGCGGCGGGTCGGACGCCACGGGCGCGAACCGGAAGTCGTCGCGCAGGGCGGCCCGGAGACGCGGCAGCGTCCCCGGGTCCCGGGGCAGGAGGTAGATCCCGGGCGCGACGTCCCTGACCCCGTGCACGAACAGCGCCAGGTGGATCCGCGGCGGCGCGGGCAGCGCGTCGAACGGCGCGTGCGCACCGGGCAGCGTCCGGCCGAGGATCCGCAGGAAGGCGTCCCGCGCCATCGTCGCGTCGGGGTCGAACGCCTGGGCGCTCCGGCGCGTCCGGATCACCTCGCGGGCGTCACGCGCCGGCCGGCCGGAGCGAGATGGCTCCGCGCGGCCCGCGGCCGGGACGGCGGGAAACCCCGGAGTCCGCGACGCCGCGGCCACCTCGTCGATGACCTCCCAGTCCACGTGGCCCGGTGAGAGCAGGTTGGCGCGGCCCCGCCACCCCGCGGCGGGCACGCCGGGCGCCGGCTCGCCGCCCGGCGGACCGGGCGTCACCACGGCGAGGAGTTCCGGTTCCTCCCGCTCGCGCGGCTGGGGAAAGTCCACCCCGCGGTCGAGTCCGAGCAGCGCGCCGATACGCTCCGAGGGCCAGCCGGCGAGGAGCGTGAGCCGCCAGCCGAGAAGGGCGGCGGCGAACCGGAGCGCGCACAGGGCGTGGCCGGCGTCGTGCTGGCAGTAACGGAATGCGCGCTCGCCGTACTTCCAGGCCTCCCGCCAGTGGATGCTCGAGAGTCCCACGAGGAAACCCGGCCCGAACGGCCATTCGGCGAGGACGGCCCGCTCCTCGAGGGCGTGCTCGTCGGACCGGTAGTGGTACACGCCCGGGCGGTCGGAGATCCCCGCCGTCTCCGGCAGGACCAGATAGCCCTCGGTGGGATGGAGGTTGCCCGATGACGGATTGACCCGGAGCGCCCACCGGGTCCGCCCCGCCGCCTTCCACGCCGAGATCGCGAGCGAGTGCCGGAGGAAGTCGGCGATCGAGTCCGCATCGAGAGCCGCCGGGGACCGAACGTCCGGGACGTGGAGGTCGTCGAAGGAGAACCGCTCCGTGGACAGGGCGCGGGCCAGCGGGATCGGGCGTGCCCCGTCGAAGACCCGGAACGGGTCCGGCTGGGTGTCCCAGTCGAGGAATCCGAGGGACGCGGCGTACCGCCGGAAGTGGTGCTTGGTGCGCTCGTGGTAGAGGAAGACGGTGTCCACGGACATGAGGGAGATGGTAGTCGCGGCGTCCCCCGGCGGCGACGTTCGGTCAGGCGCCGGCCGAAGCGAGGAGCGGGGGGAGGATCCGCACCCGGAGTCCGCAGGAGTGCAGGTGGGCCATCGTCTCCCGGAGGACGAGGTCGGTGCCCCAGGGGATGCCGCGGAAGACCTTCCGGCACGGCCTCGAGAGCCCGATGAGGTAGTAGCCGCCGTCCCCGGAAGGGCCGATGGCCGTGTCCCCGCCGCCGAGGGCGTCGAACGCCTCGCCGAGGATCTCCGGGGTGACGCCTTCCGCCCGTCCGACGAAGGCCACCACGCGACGGGCACCGTTCAGGAAGGCCCGGAAGAAGAGGTGCTCGAGGCGCCCGCCGACGTCGGCGTCAGGCTGCGTGGCGGAGCGGAAGCCGGCGTCGTGGAACCGGGACAGGCGGTCCGCACTGAGCGTCACGTCATGGTAGGCGAGGCAACCGAGACCGAGCCGGTGGGTCGAGCGGACCACCTCGATGGCGGCGTCGTCCGAGGCCTCCCCGTCCACGAGCAGGACGAGCGTCTCTTCGGCACAGACCGGGAAGGCATCTTCGTTGCGCGGTCGGTCCAGTGTACACCCCTCGGCAGGAGTCTTTCGGCGTCCCGTGCCCACTCCGGGACCTCCATGAACATAACCCGGGCGCCTAGAAACGCGCCCGGACGGTCCTGTCGGCGGATGCGACAGGGCGGTGTGCAGGCTGTACAGTCCTCCTTCGCGGGCAGACGCTGCTTCCGCCGGGGACCCCGGAGACGTTCAGTCCGGAACCCATGCGAACCACTCTCCTCATCGGCCTGCTCTTCGGTCTCACGCTGTCCGCGGTGGCGACCGGAGAACCCACCGTCGTCCCGGAGACCACGGTGACCGCCACGCGCACCCCTCGCGACCTGTCCACCCTCTCCGGAACCGCGGAGGTCCTCGACCTCGAGGACACCCGCCTCCGCGACGCCTGGACGCTGGAGGAAGCGGTGCGCGAGATGAACGGCGTGGACGTCGTGGGCCACTCCCGGTACGGCCAGGAGGTGCGGCTCAACACGAGGGGCGTGACGAGCGGCTACGGGACGCAGCGCACGCTCGTCCTCCTCGACGGGCGGCCGGTGACCGACGAGTACCTCGGCAACGTGGACCTCGCCCAGTACCCGCTCTTCGCCATGGAGCGGGTCGAACTGGTGCGCGGCCCCGCCTCCTCCCTCTATGGGACGAACGCGCTCGGAGGCGTGGTGAACCTGATCCCCCGGCGCGGGCGGGAGACGCCGCTCACCGAGATCTTCGCCGAAGGAGGCTCCTTCGGTACCCGGCGAGGCGGCTTCGCCCACGGGCGGATGATCGGCCCGGTCGACGTCTTCGTGGCCGGGGACGCGATGGACACCGACGGCTACCTGAACAACGGCCGCGGGGACGACATGGACTGGCAGACCTTCTCGGGCTTCGTCAACGTCGGCTACGAGGAGGACCTCTTCGGGCTGCGGGCCATTCTCGGGACGATGACCGGGGAAGGCACCGACGAGGACTTCGACCGGGTCCTCTCCCGGGACATGCAGGACCTGTCCTTCGTCCGGCGCCCGGAGGCGGGCTCGCCGGACGAGACCCGGGTGCGCCTCTACCGCAGCGGCCTCGACCAGACGCTCCGCTGGTTCGAACGGCCGGAGACCGACTTCCGGCAGTCCTCGATCGGCGCGATCCTGAGCCAGAGCTACCGGATCCACTCCGCGCACCTGCTCACCGGCGGACTGGAGTGGCGGCGCGAGGACGCCCGGGTCAAGGAGGCCGCCGGCCCGGTGGACGAGGCCGCCGCGGTCTGGTCGGGCTTCCTGCAGGACGAGATCGACGCCACGGAGGATCTGCGGTTCGTCGTCGGAATGCGCTACGACGACCGGACGGGCATCGACGGCGAGGCTTCCTTCCGGGCCGGCGCGAACTGGCTCGTCGCCGACGGCACGGTCCTCCGGGCCGCGGTCGGGAAGGCCTTCCGGGCTCCCACGATCTCCGACCAGTACCTGCCGCCGACCTCCTACTACGGGATGACGTTCGCGGGGAACCCCGATCTCGACCCGGAGACCCTCTTCTCCGCCGAGGCCGGCGTCGACCAGCGGATCAGCGAGTGGCTCTCCGGCAGCGTCACGGCCTTCCTTTCGAAGTTCGAGGACTTCTGGGACTTCCTGCCCGACGACGAGGGGGTGTTCCGGCCCCAGAACATCGCGCGGGTGCGGATCTTCGGGGTCGAGACCCTGTTCGATGCGGACCTCGGCGAGGGCCTCGTGGCGCAAGCCGGCTACACCTTCACCTCCGCGAAGTACGTGGACTTCACGGGCCGTCCGGAGGTGGAGGGGAACCGTCTCGACGACAACGTCCGGCACCGCGGCTCGGCGAGCCTCGTCTGGCGCCACGCGGACGGCCACGCGGTGCGGCTGTCGATCCTCGCCTCGGGGAACCGCACCACGGACCCCGAGAACTCCGGGGAGGGGCGCCTCGACGGGTTCTACGTCGTCTCCCTCTCCGGGGAGGCGCGCCTCACCGAGTGGGCGGTGCTCTTCGTCAACGTGGAGAATGCCTTGAATCACGGCCACCGGACGCGCCCGGAGTACCGCGAGCCCCCACGGGCGATCTTCGCGGGGCTCCGGGTGAGCTTCTGACCCCTGGCCGCCCGTCGGCGCAAGCCCTCATGCGGGCGAAGACCCCTTTGCGACGGGCTGCCAGTCGCCCCCACTCCGAAGCGACACCGGGGTAGAACGTCCGTGAGATCCTCGATTCAGCCGCCCGGGCTCCGCCCCGGAGCGCGCCGCCGGGGGTCCCGCGGCGGGCGGTGGGCTCGAGGTCGGAAATGCCGCGACTCCTCTGCCCATTCAGGGTTAGG
>JALOQY010000529.1 GCA_025459285.1 Planctomycetota bacterium
GGGTCATCGGCTACCTCCGGGCCCGCCGGGCGACAGACTCTCCATCATATCGCCCCGCGGAAGATCCCCGATCGTTCCCGCCCGCCGTCACCGGGCCGTCACTCTCACGCCCCACCGAGGGCGAGCCGGTCTCCCAGTCGGCGCATGAGCTCGCACCGGAGAGGCGCATGCTGCGGCGCGGCGAGGCCGGGGTCCGCGGCGATGAGGCGGAAGGCGTCCTCGCGGACCCTCGTGAGGAGTGCGAAATCGAGGAAGAGGTCCGCGAGCCTGAGCTCCGGCACCCCGTGCTGCCTCGTGCCGAGGAACTCCCCCGGCCCCCTGAGCCTCAGGTCCTCCTCGGCGATCCGGAAGCCGTCGGTGGTCTCCGTCAGGATCCGGAGGCGCCGCCGGCCCTCCTCCGTCGCGGGGTCGCCCAGCAGCACGAACGTCCCTCCCTCCGCCCCACGCCCGACCCGGCCCCGGAGCTGGTGGAGCTGCGACAGCCCGTAGCGCTCGGCGTTCTCCACCACCATGACGGTGGCGTTCGGCACGTCGATGCCCACTTCCACCACCGTCGTCGCGGCGAGGACGAGGTCTTCGCGGTCCCGGAAGCGCCGCATCGCCTCTTCCTTGTCGGCGCGGCTCAGTCGTCCGTGGATCAGCCCGACGGATACCCCCGGGAAGACCTCGCGCCGCAGGCGCTCCACCTCCTCGATCACCGAGCGCAGGGGCATCTCCTCCGACTCCTCCACGAGAGGGAAGACGAAGAAGGCCTGGCGGCCCCGGTCGATCTCGCTCCGGATGTACCGACAGGCGTCGTCGTACCTCGTCCGGGGGAAACAGAGCGTCCGGACCGGGCGGCGGCCCGGCGGCATTTCGTCGAGCACCGAGACGTCGAGGTCCCCGAACACGGTCATCGTGAGCGTCCGGGGGATCGGGGTCGCGGTCATGAAGAGGCTGTCGGGGCGCGTGCCCTTCACGAGCAGCCCCGCCCGCTGGCGCACCCCGAAGCGGTGCTGCTCGTCCACGACCGCGAGGGCGAGGTCCCGGAACTCCACGCCCTGCTGGATGAGCGCGTGGGTTCCCACCGTCACCGCCACCTCACCCGAGGCGATCCCGGCGAGGGTCGCCCGGCGTTCCTTCGCCGGCAGCGAGCCGATCAGGAGCCCGATCCGGACCCGGGAACCCTCGAGCAGCCGCCGGAAGGTCCGGTAGTGCTGCTCGGCGAGGATCTCCGTGGGCGCCATCAGGGCCACCTGGCGGCGGTTCGCGACCGCCACCAGTACCGCGTAGAGCGCGACGATCGTCTTCCCGGAGCCCACATCCCCCTGGAGCAACCGGGTCATGGGCTCGGGCGAAGTCATATCGCCGACAATCTCCGCGATCGCCCGCTCCTGGGCCGCCGTCAGCGCGAAGGGTATCCGCGCGCGGATCCGGTGGTCGATCGTACCGTCGAACCGGAAGGGGTTCGCGCGAGGCATCGACTTCGCCACCCGCCGTCGCAGGGCCATGGCGAGTTCGAAGAGGAAGAGCTCGTCGTGCTTCAGCCGGCGCAGGGCCGTCCCGAGTTCCTCCTGATCGGCGGGGAAGTGGATCCCCCGGATCGCGGCGGAGAGCGGCGGAAGGTCCCGCCCCTCCCGTTGGGCGTCGGGCAGGAACTCCCCGAGGAGACCGGCCGCCTCGTGCACGGCGTTCCACAGCATCCGGCGCATCGCGCCCCCGGAGATCCCCCGCGTGAGCGGGTAGATCGGCGTGATCCGGCCGGTGTGGATCAGCGCCTCCTCGCCCTCGTCCGGGATGATCTCCACTTCCGGAGCCACGAGGTGGAGGACCCGGCGGTACCCCGCCCGACCGGTGGCGACCACCTGCCGGCCGACGGGGAACTGGCGCTCCCGGAACGGCTGGTTCCAGAACTGGAGATCGAGGCTGCCGGATCCGTCGCGGACCGTGACCGAGACGAGGGAGAGCCGGCCGCGCAGCCTCGTGAGCCGGACGTCCACGACCTCCCCGCCCACGGTGACGGTCTCACCCTCCCGGACGGAGTCGATGGGCCGCAGGCGGCTCCGGTCCTCATGGCGCCGGGGGTAGTGGTGGAGCAGATCCTCGACCGTGCGGATCCCCAGAGTCGCGAGCGCCCGGGCCCGGGCCGGCCCCACCCCCTTCAGGAACTGTGCTTCCGTCGAGAGTTCCACCACCATCTCCGGCCGATCCCTCCATCGACTTCCGGCCCGGGGATGTTATCATAGTCGCCCCCGGTCCGGACTCCGAGGCCGCCGCGCGGCAACTCGAGGAGGCGCGGGCCGAGTTGGCCGGCGCGAAGGAAGCCGCCGCCGCCCGCTACAAGGAACTGGAAGCCGATTTCGACCTCGTGCGGTCCGATCTCTGGCCGTCCCTGCGGGCCCCCTACGTCCAGGCGATCTCCGACGCCTCCGCCGAGGGGTTGGAGGCCCAGTTCCTGCGCGCGGGGTTCCTCGGGGAGACCGCCTGCCGGAGACTGGCCGCCGAGGTGACGAAGATCCTCGGCTCCGCCCCGCCGGGCGAGGTCCTGACCCGCGCCCTGGCCGCGGTCTTCCCGGAGCCGGCTTTCCCGGCCTGCTGGGAACGGGCGTTCCTCGATCTGCCGGAGGTCGCACGGATCGCCCGGGCTTCGGAAGCGGTCGCCGCCGCCGAGGCCGCGCTGAAGCAGCCTTCCGTTCCGTCCCCCCCTCCCGCCGAGCCCGATTCCGCGGACCACCCGCCGGGCATGGTGCTCGTGCCCGGCGGGCGCGTCGAACTCGGGCCGTGGACCGGCTGGGTCTCGGACCTGAAGTCGAACAAGGCCCTCCGGGAGAACATCCAGGGGTTCTTCATCGACGTCCACGAGGTGACGAACGCCTCGTATCTCGCCTTCCTTTCCAGCGTCGCGAAGAGCAGCCCCCTCTGGTCCGAATTGCCCGTCGGCTTCACCCGGGACGCGGACGGGAAGCTGGCGATCCCCGAGAAGTCGGAGAACCTCCCGGTCCGCGGCGTGTCGTTGGAGATGGCGGAGGCTTTCGCGCAGTCCGTGGGCAAGCGACTGCCGACCGAGGACGAGTGGGAGAAGGCGGCCCGCGGCGAGGACTCGCGCCCCTATCCCTGGGGACCGGACTTCAAGGACGGCGCCGCGAACATCCGCGAAACGGGCCTCGGCACCTCCGTTCCGGTGGGCTCCTTCCCGGACGACCGGAGCCCTTACGGTGTCTTCGACCTGGCGGGGAACGTTCCGGAGATCACCGCCTCTCTCGACGGCCGGAGGCCGGTCCGCGGCAAGCTCAAGGCCACGGATTCCGTGATCCTCAGGGGCGGGAGCTTCGAGGACGGCAAGGACTCCGCGGTCACCACCTATCGCTGGGTGCTGCCCGCTCTCAGCCGCTCGGAGATCGCGGGTTTCCGCTGCGTCCTCTCCGAACGGGCGTTCAAGCGGCCGGCGAAGTAGGCGGGCTAGCAGCCCGTCGGGGCCGGGGACGTTCTCAGCAATGCGACCCTTTACCCCGACGGGCTGCTAGCGCGACTCGAAGACGAACTCCACCGCCTCGCGCGCGGTGCTCTTCCCCCGGTCCGCCTCGTACCCGCCGT